>NZ_JARWOP010000199.1 GCF_029868745.1 Nocardia wallacei
GGGGGGGCCTGTGCCCCCCCCGGGGGGGTCCGCGCGCCCCCCCCCCCCCCGCCCTGCAACCCCCCCCCCCCCCCGCCCCCCCGGGGTTCCTCTGTCTTGGGGGCCCCCCCGACGATGTGGGGATGTCGCAGCCGGGCCGCGTTGCGAGCGGCGGTCCGCAGGCACTCGGCGCTGCCCGCGTCGTCCGGGCGCGGGCATTTCAGCACGACGTCGCGGCCCAACTCCTCGTCCGCCGCCCGCCACACCATGCCCTCGCCGCCCAGGAGGAACAGCTCCCGCAACGTGTATCGGCCCGCGATGATGTCCCCGACGCTCGTCATGCGCCCACCCTGGTTGTCCGACCCCGATCCCGGCGAGCGCAGTGTAGACCGTCCGGGCTGTCGACGCGGGGCAGTTGCGGCAACTCGGTCCGGTTGTCCGAGGCGGTATTTCGGGCGGCTGCCCAACTGCGGGAAGGCCGTAGCGTACGGGGTGGAGCGCATGCGTTGCCGCGTTCCTCGTCTACCCGGGCGCAGCGTGTCAAACCGGATTCCGTTTCGGAACCTCCCGGCAAGCGCATCCCAGGACCGGCACTTCACGCGCCGCAGGTGTTGCTGCACGCTGCGCCCCGGGTCCACATCGTGGCCGAGCCGACGGTCAGAGGTGTCCGGGACTGAACTGACGCCATTCGGAATCGAGCCGCCGGGTGTGATGGCGGAACAGGGCGCCCTGCATCGCGGCGCAGAGGCCCGCACCGCTCAGCGCGGTCGCCGTGACCACACCCGCGCCCGCGGCGATCCCGGCCAGCACCGCGGCGCCGGACCAGGTCGGCGGGACGGTCGGAGTACCGCCCGGGTCCAGCCACACCGTCACCCGCGCACCGCGGGACACATTCTCGGGCACCGACACGACCGCGGTGCCGGTGCGGCCGTCACGATCCCACCGCACCGTGGCCTCCGTGCCGCCGCGCGCCGCCCGCACCCGGTGCGGGTCCTCGACGACCGTGGCCTCGACGCGCGCCCGGGTCGCGTGCTCGACGCGAATCCGGTCGGCGTGGCCGCCGTAGACCGCGGTGCCGACCGCGCCCGCGAACGGCACCGCGACCAGACAGGCCAGCACCGCGACCACGCGCAGCACGCCCAGTGCCCGGTCGCCCGACCGCATCAGGGGATTGCCGCTCCACGGCCCGGCCCGCAGCAGGCGAATACTGATCGAGGGATGATCCCGCACCTCGACGACCCTCTTCCCATTTCGCCGCCCCGGCCCGGTGGCCTTGATCCACACCGTGTTCGACCGGGGCGATCGCTCACATCCTGTGTGTCGTTCGCGGCCCGCCCGTTGCTACGCGCTCGAGGCCCGAGACTTCCGAACGAGTGGCCCGGAATCTTTACCCGTGGTAAGAGAATGGTCGTGTCGCCGTCGATCCGCCTTCATCCTGCTGTGCTCGTTCGCGGTCGGAACCGACCGCTGTACGGCGCACTACCGGTCTCCGGCTATCGCGCGGATCTGGACGGTCTGCGCGGTGTGGCCATCGCGCTGGTGGTGGTGTTCCACATCTGGTTCGGCCGGGTGTCCGGCGGTGTGGACGTGTTCCTGGTGTTGGCCGGCTTCTTCTTCACCGGCCTGCTGCTGCGGCGGGCGGACGGAACCGGTTCCGTGGGTGTGGTTTTCACGCTGCGCCGCACCGCGCGCCGGTTGCTGCCCGCCATGGTCGTGGTACTCGGCGCCGGTCTGCTGGCCGCGGTCGTGCTGCGGCCCTACACGCAGTGGGCGAATATCGCCGCGCAGACCCTGGCCTCGCTGTGCTACGTCCAGAACTGGCAGCTGGCATCGACGTGGTCGGATTATCTGGCGGCCGACCCGTCGGTGAGCCCCCTGCAGCACCTGTGGTCGATGTCGGTGCAGGGCCAGTTCTATCTCGTGGCGGTGCTGGTGGTCGCGGCGCTGGTCCGGGCCGCGCGGTGGCTCGGGCGGCCCGAGAGTGCGCGCCCGGTGCTGGGCGTGCTCGTCGTCGGGGCGGCCCTGCTGTCGTTCGGTTACGCGGCGCACGGCACGGCCACTCAGCAGGGCTGGAACTACTACGACAGCGTGGCGCGGGCCTGGGAGTTGCTGGTGGGAGCGGGACTGGCGCTGGCCGCCCCGTATCTGTCGCCGCCGCGGCTCGTGCGCGCCGTGCTGGCCGGGGTGGGATTGGCCGGGGTGGTGCTGTGCGGATGGCTGATCCTCGACGGCGCCAACCGTTTTCCCGGTCCCGCCGCGCTGCTGCCGGTCGGTGCGGCCGTGGCCGTCATCGTCGCGGGCAACGGTCACACCGGCGACCGGGCGCCGTGGCCGATCCGGATCCTGTCGGGCCGGACCGCGCGGTGGCTCGGCGATCTCGCCTATCCGTTGTATCTGTGGCACTGGCCGATCCTGATCTTCTTCCTCGCCGAGCAGAACCGCACCGACGCCGGATTCGCGGGCGGGCTCCTGGTGATCGTGCTCTCGGTGCTGCTGGCGTGGGTGACGCAGCGCTGGGTCGAGGAACCGCTGCGGTTGCGGACGCGCCCCGCGCGGACCGGCCTTGCCGCGTTCGTCGGCTACCGCCGGGCGGCCGGATTGGCGGTCGCGCTGGTCGCCGTGCTGGTGGCAGTCGCCGCGGGCACCTGGCAGGTCGCCGTGACCAGGCTGAACCCGCCGCACGCGGTCGCCGATCTGGATGTGGCGCAGTATCCCGGTGCGGAGGCGCTCGACTTCGGCGCGCCCGTGCCGCACGCGTCGATGCGTCCCAGCGTGTTCGAGGCGCCCGCCGATGTGCCGCCACCCACCGCGGACGGGTGCATCGCGGACTGGGATACCCGCGAGGTCGTCACCTGCACCTACGGCGATCCGGCCGCGACCCGCACGCTCGCGGTGGCCGGGAGTTCCCATGCCGAGCACTGGATTCCGGCCTTGCAGGTGCTGGCCGCGCAGTACTCGTTCCGCATCCAGGTGTATCTGAAGATGGGTTGTCCGCTCACGCTCGCCGAGGACGCGACCTACAAGGGCGAGTCGAATCCGGACTGCCGCGACTGGTCGCGCGCCGCCATCGATCGTCTCGACGCCGACCGGCCGGACTGGGTCTTCACCACCGGCACTCGCCCGCGCGACGAGGGCGGCGACGAGACCCCGCAGGACTACCTCGACGTGTGGTCGGCTCTGGGCGAGCGCGGGCTGAACGTCGTCGCGGTCCGCGACACCCCGTGGCTGCGGCGCGACGGCGTGCGGTACCGGGCGGCGGATTGCCTTGCCCAGGGCGGCAATCCGATCGCGTGCGGCATGCGCCGGACGGACGCGCTGGACCCCGTCGATCCGGAACTCGAGCCGGCCTCCCGGTTCCCCAACGTCTTCCCGGTCGACATGACCGACGCCGTCTGCCAGCCGGACGTGTGCCCGGTGGTCGGCGGCAATGTGCTCGTCTACCACGACGAGCATCACCTGACGGCCAGCTATTCGCGGTCACTGGCCGGTCCGCTGGGGCGCCGGCTGCAGCCGATACTCGGATGGTGGTAGACGGCTAGGATTGCCGGGGCGAGTGATCACCGAGTACGGAGGTGCCCGATCGTGCTGGGAACCAGGCGCGGCCGGTTACGGGCACTGGCCGTGACGGCGGTGTTCGCGGCCGTGGCCTTGACCACCGGATACGGGGCGGTCGAACCGGCGACTCCCGCGGTGTTCGCCGCGGGCGCGCCCGCGACACCGGAGACGCCGCTGCGCATCGGCTACGGGAACGCCGCGGATACCTACGGCGACCTGTACCTGCCCGCGAGCGGTTCCGGTCCGTTCCCGGTGGTGGTGCTGGTCCACGGCGGGAGCTGGGCGCAGTACCGGACGCTGGCGCAATTCGCCTCGCAGTCCACGGCATTGGCCCAGCAGGGTGTCGCCGTCTGGAACATCGAGTACCGGCGGGTGAACGGCGCGGGGGGCTGGCCGGTCACCCTCACCGATGTCGAGCAGGCCGTCGACGCGCTGGCGACCGTGGTCCAGCAGCGTTCCGGCCGACGGCTGGACCTGCGGCGCGTACATCTGGCCGGGCACTCCGCCGGTGGGCATCTGGCCGCGTGGGCGGCGGGCAGGCTCGCGGCGAATCCCGATGCGCGGCAAGCGGTTCGCATCCGCAGCCTCACGGTGCTGGCCGGGGTGCTGGATCCGGTGCTGGCGGTGCGGAACGGCCGTGACGCGGCGGTGCGCAAGCTGCTCGGCGGCGGCCCCGAGGAGGTTCCCGACCGCTACCTGGAGGCGTCGCCGATCGAGCATCTGCCGCGCGGTATCCACATCAGCGCGTTGCACGGAGAGGCCGATCGGGTGGTGGACGTCGAGCAGAGCCGCCGCTACGTCGGCGCCGCTCGCCGCGCCGGGAACACGACGGACCTACAGATACTCCCGGGCGTCGGTCACGCCGAGTTCACCGCGCCCGCCTCGGCGGCCTGGGCCACCGCGTGGAAGACCATCCTCGACAACGTCGCGCGCGAGCGTTGAGCGGCCGTCACGACGGTGTCGAACTGGGTTCGGGCAGTGTGCATTCGGTGACCTTAGGGTCGACACCGAGGTAGTTCAGCGGACCGGCGACCACATTCAGCGCGATGGTTCCGAAATCGCCACAGCTCTGCGACATCTGGGTGAGATAGCCCCGCTGGCCGGCGGCCACCACCCCGACGATCAACCACACGAACATCAGCAGCGAGATCAGACGCATGACGATCCTCCCCGTTCCGGCGGCCTTTCCATCATGGCAGCTGCGGCCCCGGCATGCCGTCAGCGGCTACGCTCTCGGCGTGGCCGCCGGTGGAGAGAGTATCGGAGTGGCACCGCGGGAGGCGATCGCGCACGCGGTGCGGGAGGACATCCTCGCGGGACGTCTGGCGCCGGGCGACCGGTTGCGCGAGACGGATCTGGCTCGGCGATTCGAGGTTTCGCGGGTGCCGATCCGAGAAGCGTTGTCGCAGTTGCACAGCGAGGGGTTCGTCACCCTGATCCGCTATCGCGGCGCGACGGTCTCCGACACCGCGGGGGCGGCCGCGCTGGAACTGGTGCAGGTGCGGCGCGGCCTCGAGGTGCTGGCGGCGCAGCTGGCCGCCGAGCGCGGCGGGGGAGAGGTCGCCGACGAACTCCGGCGGGTCGTCGAGCTGGGGCGCGGCACCGCGGCGCACGAACAACTGCCGTCGCTGATCGTGCAGTTCCACACGCTGGTCGGGCGCGCCTCGGGCAATCACCAGCTCCAGATCATGCTCGGCCAGATCCTGGGACGGGTGTCGTGGATCTTCGATCAGCAGTTGGAAACCCGCACGGCCGGCTCGTGGAGTGAGCACGCGGCCATCGCCCAGGCCATTCTCGGCCGGTCGCCGATCCAAGCGGGTTATCTGATGGGCGAGCACATCGCGAAGGACGAGGCCTTGGTGGCGGGCTTGCGCAACGGCTAGTTCGTATACAAATCTTTCCGCTGTGCTGGCATGTAACCCGGCTTGAACCAACGGAAACGCGCTAGAAATACTCTTTGTATACAAATCTTCAGTGAGATAGCTCGTCCCGCTGGAGGCCCGCATGTCCGCCGCCACTCTCGGCACCGAATCACCGCCCCGCCGCCTGTCCGCTTGGCGCACCGTTCTTTTCGGCCTGCAACACGTGCTGGTGATGTACGCCGGTTGTGTCACCGTGCCGCTCGTCTTCGGCGAAGCCCTCGGCCTCGCGAAATCGACCGTGGCCGTCCTGGTCAACGCCGATCTGCTGGTCGCCGGTGTGGTCACGGTCGTGCAGGCCGCCGGGGTGGGCCGCCTGCTCGGCGCGCGGATGCCCGTCGTGGTCGGGGCGTCGTTCACCGCGGTCACGCCGATGATCCTGATCGGCCAGGAGTACGGCCTGTCCGCGGTCTACGGCGCGATGATCGCCGCCGGTATCTTCGGTGTCCTTGTCGCGGTCCCGTTCTCGCGGCTGATCCGGTTCTTCCCGCCCGTTGTGCGGGGTGCGGCGGTGACGATGATCGGGCTGTCGCTGATCGGCAACTCGGTCACGATGATCTTCGGCGACCAGCCCGCCGGCGGTTCGCGGCTGGCCCTCGCCGCGGGCATCGTGCTGCTGATCGTGGCGCTGCTGCGTTACGGCCGCGGCCTGCTCGCACAGTCGGCGGTGCTGATCGCGCTGGTGCTCGGGACCGGCGTCGCGGCGCTGCTCTCGATGACCGATTTCGCCGGTGTGGGCGGGGCGGGCTGGTTCGGGATACCGCGGCTTTTCCTCTTCGGCGCGCCGACCTTCCCGATCGCCGGAATCATCTCGATGTGCCTGGTCATGCTGGTGATCTACACCGAGTCGACCGCCTACCTGCTGGCCGTGTCGGAGACCACCGGCGAGCGGGTCACACCGCCGCGGCTGGCTCGCGGGCTTGCCGCCGACGGACTGTCCGCGCTACTGGCCGGATTCCTGACCTCCTTCCCCGACACCGTGTTCGCGCAGAACGTCAGCCTGGTGCGGATGACCGGGGTGACCAGCCGGCGGGTCGTCGGCGTGGCCGGCGGCATCCTCATCGCGCTCGGCCTGGCGCCGAAGATGGGCGAACTCGTGGCGAGCCTGCCCGACGTGGTGATCGGCTCGGTCAGCCTCGTCATGTTCGCCACCGTTGCCGGAGTGGGTATCGCGACTCTCGCGAAGGTCGATTTCTCCGGGAGCGACAACCTGTTGATCGTGTCGCCGGCGATGGGCATCGGGATGATCCCGATCGTCTCGCCCGACGTGTACTCCGGGCTGCCGTCCGCCGCCAAGATCATCTGCGGTGGGGCCATCACCAGCACGGTCATCGTCGCCTTCGTCCTCAATCTCGTCTTCCACCATCTCGGCCCGCTGTCCCGGAGGAGCGCATCCGTATGACCCCGATAACCCTGCTCACCGTGCCCACGGCCGGTCCTGCCGATGTGTCCGCGCTGAGGGCGCTCACCGCCGCCGGGCAGCGCGCCACCGATGTGGTCGGCGTCGTCGGCAAGACCGAGGGCAACGGCTGCGTCAACGATTTCAGCCGCAGCCTGGCCGCCGCGGCCTGGGAACCGCTGCTGCCCGAGGCCGCGGTCACCGTGTTCTCCGGCGGCACCGAGGGCGTCCTGAGCCCGCACGTCACTCTGTTCGTCCGCGACGAGACCCGGCATCCGGGATTCGACCGCGGCCTGGTCGCCGCCGCGGGCCGCACCCGCACGCTGGATCCGGCGGAGATCGGTCGGCCCGCGCAGGTCGCCGCCGTTACCGACACGGTCGGCAAGCTCGTCTCCGAACTCGGTGTCGCGGCCGCGGACGTGCACTTCGTCCTGGTGAAATGCCCGCTGCTGACCTCCGCCAAGATCGCGGCACTGCGCGCCGCCGGGCTGGAACCGATCTGCGACGACACCTATGAATCGATGGGCCGCTCGCGTGCGGCCAGCGCCCTCGGCATCGCGGTCGCGTTGGGCGAATGCGATACCGCCACCGCCGCGGCGGCATTGTCGGGGACGGCCGAGGTGTCGTCGGCACGCGCATCGGCAAGCGCCGGAGCCGAACTCGACGACTGCCATGTCCTCGTCGTCGCCGAGAGCGCCGCGGCCGCCAACCCGCTGCGCGCGCTGCACGGCGAGATGGCCGACGCGCTCGACCTCGCGGCCGTGACCGCACTGCTCGACGAGGTCACTCGGCGCGGCGGCACCGTGCGGCAGATCTTCGCCAAGGCCGAGGCCGACCCGTCGGGCACGGTGCGCGGCCATCGGCACACCATGCTCACCGACTCCGACATCAATGCCACCCGCCACGCCCGCGCCGCCGTCGGCGGTCTGCTCGCCGCGTTCAAGGGCGACGGCGCGATCTATGTCTCGGGCGGGGCCGAACACCAGGGTCCTCCCGGCGGCGGCAGCATCACCGTCGTATACGAGCTACCGGAGGTGCGGGGATGACCGCCACGACGATCACCGGCACGCCGGGTACGGGCATCGAGGAGTTCGAGGACGTCCCGGTGCCCGCCGAACACCGGCGCGGGTTGTTGTCGGTCTCGGCCGTGTGGTTCGGCTTCCCGATGGTGCTCACCTGCGCCCTCTTCGGCGGCCTGATCGTGCACTCGCTCGGCTTCGGGCGCGGGATGCTGGCCATCGCGACCGGCAGCCTGATCCTGATGCTCTATGTCGGCGCGCTGAGCTACCTCGCCGGTCGCACGGGCAAGAACTTCGCGCTCACCGCCGCCGAGACTTTCGGCCGCCGCGCCGCCGCGATCCCGTCCGGCTTCCTCGCGACCGTCGTGATCGGCTGGTTCGCCTTCCAGACCGGCATGGCCGGGGCGATCCTGCACGACAGTCTGGGCTGGCACGAACGACTCACCACCCTGCTCACGGGGGTCGCGTTCGTCGCGGTCACGCTGCTCGGCATCCGTGCGCTGTCGGTGATCGGCATGATCGCCGCGCCGTTCTATGTGGTGCTGGGTCTGGTCGCGGTCGGGCTCGCCGCCGCCGACGCGCCCGCCTCACCCACCGCCTACCAGGGCACCGGTGTGATGAGTTTCGGCGCGGCGGTCACGCTGGTGATCGCGTCCTTCGTGGACTCGGGGACGATGACCGCGGACTTCACCCGCTGGTCGCGCAGCGGTCGCGAGGGTCTTCTCGCGGCGTTCTCGGCCTTCCCGGTCGGGCAGATGATCGCGCTGGTCATCGGCGGGCTGATCGTCGCGCTCGGCGGCGCGCGGGATCCGGCCGCCGACGGCGGCGACTTCCTGGGGCTGCTCATCGATCACGGCGGCCTGCTGGTACCGCTGGCTGTGGCCTTCGTGTTCGTCAATCTCGGCTCGGTGTGCACGCACTGCCTCTACAACGGCGCGGTCGGCTGGAGCCAGCTCACTCGCGGACGGATGCGGCGGCTGACCGTCGTGCTCGGCACTGTCGGGGTGATCCTCGCGGTCGCCGGGATCTGGTCGTGGTTCGAGCAGTGGCTGAACCTGCTCGGGGTGATCGTGCCGCCGATCGGCGCGGTGGTCATCCTCGACCAACTCGTCCTGCCGCGCTTCGGCCTCGGCGCCGGGGGCCGAGTGCGGGCGCTGCGCTGGCCGCCGTTCGCCGGCTGGCTCGGCGGTTCCGCCGCCGCGCTGCTCACCCACGCCTGCGCGCCGCAGCTGTCCGATGCCGTGGTGGGTCTGCTGGCCGCCGCGGTCGTCTTCACCGCCGCGTGCGCAATGACCGCTCGAGACAAGGAGATTGGGGTATGACCCTCCCGACCGTGGCCGCGCAACCCTACGCCTGGCCGTTCGACGGCGCCGTCGACCCGGCCCGCACCGCGTTGCTGCTCATCGACTGGCAGATCGATTTCTGCGGACCCGGCGGATACGTCGATCAGATGGGCTACGACCTCGCCCTCACCCGTGCCGGGCTGGCACCGACCGCGCGGGTGCTCGACGCCGCCCGCCGCCACGGCCTCACCGTGATCCACACCCGCGAAGGACATCGCCCAGACCTCGCCGATCTGCCCGCCAACAAGCGCTGGCGCTCGGCCCGGGCCGGCGCCGAGATCGGCAGCGCCGGCCCGCGCGGGCGCATCCTGGTGCGCGGCGAACCCGGCTGGGAAATCGTTCCCGAGGTGGCGCCGCTGCCGGACGAGCCGGTGATCGACAAACCCGGCAAGGGCGCGTTCTACGCCACCGACCTGGATCTCCTGCTGCGCACCCGCGGCATCACCCATCTCGTGCTGACCGGTATCACCACCGACGTCTGCGTGCACACCACCCTGCGCGAGGCCAACGACCGCGGCTACGAATGCCTGCTGCTGTCCGACTGCACGGGCGCCACCGAACGCCGACACCACGAGGCGGCGCTGAGCATGGTCACCATGCAGGGCGGCATCTTCGGCGCGGTGGCGACCTCGGTGGACCTGCTCGCCGCGCTCGGCGGATGAGACGGGTCGTCCTGATCCACGGCGCGGCAACCGATTCCCGAGTCTGGGACGCGACCGCCGCCGCGCTGTCCGGTACCGCGGAGGTGCTCGCCCCGGACCGTCCGCAGTCCGGAGATCTGGACACCGAGATCGCCTTCCTGACGCCGATGTGCGTGGGCGCGTTCGTGTTCGGCGTGAGCGGCGGAGCGACTCTCGGCCTGGAACTGGCGGCCCGCGGAGTGCCGCTGGCCGGTGCGCTGCTTCACGAACCCGCGGCGGGCTCGCTCGCCCCGGGCCTGCTCGACCATGTGGCGGCCGGGCTGGCGGCCGGCGGGGTCGAGGGATTCGGCCGCGCGCTGTACGGTCCGGCGTGGCGGCACGAGTGCACTCGCGCGTCGCGGGCTACCGTCGCCGCCGAGTTCGCCATGTTCGGCGCCTTCGAGCCCGCGCCGCTCGCCGCGCCCGAGCGCGTCGTGCTCACCGTCGGTGCGCGGTCGCCCTGCCCGCGGCACCGCGCGGTGGCCGCTCTCGCGGAGTACCTGGGCACTCGCCGGCTCGTTCTGCCGGGCGTCGGGCACGCCGCGCATCTGGAGGGTGGATTGGCCGATCCCGGTTTGCTCGCGTCGGTCGACCGACGCGCCCGCCGTGCGTAACCCGTACCGCGCCTTGCGATTACCGGCTCAGCTCGCTCACGGCAGCGTGCCGGGCCAGCTGTCGTCGACCGGCCAGCCGCCCGCCAGCAGGTGCTCGCGGACGCGGGCGAGGTCGGCCTCGCGCGGCATCGCGTCGGTGATCCTGGTGATGCCGACCCCGACGTCGGCCCGATCGGCGGGGAGGGTGCCCTGCGCGACCAACTCCTCGGCCACCGCACGCACCTCGTCCTCGGTCAGGCGCCGTGCCAGCAGGGCGAGCAGCGGCACATAGTCGGTATCGGGCACGCCGTGGGGATATCCGGCGCGCAACCAGTCGACGATCTTGGTGAGCAGTGCGGAAAGTGCCATCGGTCTCCGGTCTGCGGACTGTCGGGGCTGCAGAACTGCGCGGGGATATCGTCCCCGCCCGACTTTTCGAGCGCAAACGCGGCTCTCAGGACGGGGTCGCCGGGCGCCCCGGCAACGGGTGCGCCAGATAGCCGTCGGCGAAGTACAGCATGGATCCACACCGGTCGCACCGGTAGGCGTGCTGCTTCTCGACCTGCTGGCCCAGTTCACTGGGGTGATCGGTGAGGAACCCGGCGTGGCCGGTGACGAACCCGAGCACGCCGATATACGTGCGCGGCCGGGCACACCACGGGCAGGTCAGATCGATCGATTCGCGGTGCCGCTGGATTTCGGCCGCGCGCAAGGCCGTTCGCTGTTCGGCTTGGTCGATGTAGTGGGTGGCCGCAGCCGGTGTCAGCTGCTCCGGCGCGCCCCACGGACCTTCGTAGACATCGTCCACGGCGGTCCGCAGGTGCGCGAACTCCGCCTCCGAGCGCCGCACCACACGCGTTCCCCGGATCCCGCCGCCGACCCGATAGGTGATCTCCGCCCGCGAGACGCCCCGCGGCAATCCGGTGCGCAACAGTACGCGTTTGGGATCCTGTGCATCCGGCTTGAACTCGTTCCCCCGACCCGCCACCTCGGCAGGATACCGCGCCGAAGGAAACGGGAGCGGTCGCGAAAGACGTTCCGCTACCGCGTCCAGCTCCGGGCCCGACGCCGCGAGCCGGGCGTACTGTGCGACGATGGCGGCACGGGCGGTGGCCGCGGGCGGCTTGTCGCCAACCTATCGAGGTGGTAGGTGCTCGGGTTCGCCGATCCGACGCTCGTTCACCCGGAGGACATGTTGTCGCGGGATCATGAGCCCTGACGGGTGCGCCGCGATCGCAGTCCATCGCCGGTGACGGGAAGTCCGGCAGCCGGAGACCGGTCGCCGGACATGGCATCGTGTACCGGGAACAACGACAGTCGGAGCGGAGCTGGCCGTGCGTAGCTATGAGGTTTTGCGGGGCAGCGACTACGCGGTGTTGTCGCGGCGGGTACGTGAGGCCGGGTTGCTGGAGCGCCGGTTGCGGTACTACGGCTGGAAGAGCGCGATCACGGGCGCGGCGTGGATCGGCGGATGGGCGGCGTTCGTACTCGTCGGCGACTCGTGGTGGCAGCTCCCGGTGGCCGTCTGGCTGGCGGCGGTGTTCGCGCAGCTCGCCTTCCTGGGGCACGACGCCGGGCACCGGCAGATCTTCCGGACGCGGCGGGCCAATCACCTCTTCGGCCTGATCGCCGGCAATCTCGCCATCGGCGTCAGCATCGGCTGGTGGACCAGTAACCACAACCGTCACCACGCCCACCCCAATACCGAGGGCGCCGATCCGGACGTCATGGGTGTGCTGGCGCACTCGCACGACCGGGCGGGGACCGCGCGGGGACTGCGGCGGTGGGTCTTCCGCTATCAGGCGTGGCTGTTCTTCCCGATGTTGTTGCTGGAGGCCGGAAGTCTGCACTTCGCGAGCGCGCGTGCGGTGGCGCGGTGGCCCATTTCGCACCGTCGCTGGGAAGGCGCGCTGCTGGCCGCCCATGCCGTCGGCTACCTCGCCGTCGTGTTCGCGGTGCTGCCGCCGGGCAAGGCGCTGGTGTTCATCGCCGTGCAGCAGATGCTGTTCGGGTTCTACATGGGTTGCACCTTCGCCCCCAACCACAAGGGCATGGAGGTGCTGACGGCGGACGAGGCCACCGACTTCCTGCGCCGGCAGGTGCTCACCTCCCGCAACGTGCGCGGTAGCCGGCTCATCGATACCGCGATGGGCGGCCTGAACTATCAGATCGAGCACCATCTGTTCCCGTCCATGCCGCGCCCGAACCTGCGCCACGCTCAGCCGTTGGTCGTGGAGTTCTGCCGCGAGCGCGGCGTGTCCTACAGCGAGACCGGACTACTGGACTCCTACGCACAGGCATTGCGCCATCTGCATGCCGTCGGCGACCCGATCCGACGGCCCGCGGCGGCCGAACCGCTGCCTGTGGTCGCCGAACAGCCCAGGGACACAAGCGAAGTCGTCGAAGTGCACTGACGGCGCGGGGTCGCTCACAATCGAGCGGCGGCGTCCACCATCATCTGCCGCGAGACCTCCGGCGGCTCGGCCTGCACACTCAGGCGGTCCATGACCAGGCGGTAGATCTCCAGATCGCGCAGGCGATCCAGGTAGAGGGCACTGGTCAGTTGTTCGATGTAGACCAGGTCGGGGAGTTCGGGTTCGGCGAAGCGCAGCATCGTGAACGAACTGCCCGCGGCCGCATGGCCGCCCGCGGCGTACGGCAGCACCTGGATCGTCACGTTCAACCGATCCGACATCTCGACCAGATGCTCCAACTGCCCGCGCAGCACGTCGTTGCCGCCGATCGGCCGGTGCAGCACCGTCTCGTCCAGCACCGCCCACAGCGTCGGGCCGCCCACCCGGTCGAGGATCTTCTGCCGGTGGCGGCGCAGCTCGACGCGCCGGTTGGCCTCGTCCTCCTGGTGCCCGAGCGCGACCACGGCGCGGGTGTAGGCCTCGGTCTGCAGCAGGCCCGGAACCAGTTGCGCCTCAAAGGTTCTGATGGAGTGCGCGGCGTGCTCGAGGCCGATGTAGGTCTCGAACCATTGCGGTAGCAGGTCGCTGTAGCGGTGCCACCAG
>NZ_JARWOP010000200.1 GCF_029868745.1 Nocardia wallacei
CCCCCCACCACCCCGCCGGGGGGGGGGGGGGGTGTCCCCCCCCGGGGGCCCCCCCAGCGCATTTCGGGGGTAAGTCGACCGGTTTCCGCGCGTCGCGCGCGGTTACCCGCCCGCCGCGAGGTACAACACTCCTGTGGCAGGTGTGGCAAATTTCCGGCGGGGGCGAGCCAGGCGCGCTCTGACGCGGCTGAGCTGCAAAAAGCTGGGAGCACTTACCGCCGTCGCGCTGTTGCCCCTGACCGCAAGCTATTCCGCCGCGATCGCCACCGCGCAGCCCGAGGTCGCCCCGGCGGCCGTGGCCGGAGCGAGTGTGCAGAAGGCGGTGTGGCTCACCGATCGGCGGGTGTCGCTGTGGGTGGACTCGCCGTCCATGGGTACGCCGGTCCAGGTCCAGTTGCTGCTGGCGCGGGACTGGAACGTCCGGCCGGACGCGCGCTTTCCGCTGCTGTTCATGCTCGACGGCCTGCGCGCCACCGAGGACGAGAGCGGCTGGACCAAGGACGCGCAGGCGGTCGACTTCTACGCCGACAAGAACGTCACCGTGGTACTGCCGATCGGCGGCCAGTCCAGCTTCTACTCCGACTGGGCGCAGCCGAACAACGGCAAGAACTACAAGTGGGAGACCTTCCTCACCAAGGAGCTGCCGCCGCTGCTGGAGAGCCAGTGGCGGGCCACGAATGCCCGTGGCGTGGCAGGACTCTCGATGGGCGGCACGGCCGCCATGTTCCTGGCGGGCCGCAATCCGGGCTGGGTCCGGTACGCCGCCTCGTACTCGGGCTTCCTGACCACCACCACGCTGGGCATGCCGCAGGCGATCATGTTCGCCATGCGCGACGCCGGCGGCTTCGACGCCGACGCCATGTGGGGTCCGCCGGGCGACCCGGAATGGGCCGCCCACGACCCGTACGCGCTGGCCGACAAGCTGAAGGGCGTCAGCCTCTACGTCTCGGCCGGTAGCGGCACCACCGGCGCCTTCGACAGCCCGAGCCCGGACCTGCCCGCGATCAGCACCAACTACGCCGGTATGGGCCTGGAGATCCTGTCCCGGCTGACCAGCCAGAATTTCGTGGGGAAGCTGAACAAGCTGTCGATCCCGGTGCAGGTGAGCTACCGGGCCTCCGGCACACACACCTGGCCCTACTGGGATTTCGAGATGCGCCAGTCCTGGCCGCAGGCGGCGGCCGCGCTGGGGGCCGACACCGCCGCGACGGAATGCGGTGCGGGCGGCGCGATCGCGGCCGTGGCACAGGCGAACGGCTGGCTGGGCGGCTGCGTGACGCCCGAATACCAGGTGCCCGGCGGCACGGCACAGGACTTCAAGGGCGGCAGGGTGTTCTGGTCGTCGTCGACCGGGGCGCATGCGGCGGCCGGGATGATCGGCGGCGCCTATCAGGCCGCGGCCGGGCCGGGCGGGCCACTGGGTCTGCCCGTCGGCGACGATCAGGGCCTGCCCGACGGCCGCGGCCGATTACAGTCCTTCCAGAACGGCGCGGTGTACTGGACGCCCCACACCGGCGCCCAGATGGTCCGCGGCGCGAAGCTGCAGGAGTGGCGCGCACAGGCCTTCGAAGGCGGTCCCGCCGGATACCCCACGGGCCCCGACCTCTCTCATATTCCCATCACC
>NZ_JARWOP010000201.1 GCF_029868745.1 Nocardia wallacei
GGGGCCCCCCCGGCCCCCCCCCCCGCCCCCCCCGGCCCGCGGCTGGGGGGGGCCCCCACGGCCACCAAACCACACATGCGCGCCGTGGAGCGCATTGTCCGGCCCGATCACCGGCACGAGACGGGCGCTGACCGTGTGACCGTTGCGCAGGACGCGATGCGTGGCCGCCGCTTCGGGATGCGACCGCATGTCGGCGATCAGCGCTTCCAGCCATTGTGCAGCCTCGTGCCCTGGGGCTTTGCCGATTCCCAGCTGGTCGGTGACGGCTCGCTCGAAGGAGGTTCGATCTCGGGCTTCGTGATCGCGCGCAACGACGGTGAGCCGACCCGGCTCCAAGGTTTCGATGAGCGTCCATCCGCTTTTCGGCATCGCGTCGATCTCCGAGGTCGCTGATCCTTCCTGGTTGAATCTTTCAACGATCTTAGAACAGCGCGCCGCAACGGTGCTCGAACCGCAGGTCACGCGGTGGATACGGAAAGTTCCGCGAGGGCATAGGTGAGCCACGACGGCCGCAACAGATACTGCTCGCGCGGCTTGACCGGTTTCAGTACCGGGTACTTCTCCAAGACCGCGCGGGCGACATGGACGGCTTGCATCTCCGCCAAGGCGGCACCGATACAGAAATGTCGACCGTGTCCGAATACCAGGTCGTGACGTTCCCGCCGGGCGGGGTCGAGATGAGCCGACCGCAGGGACAAGATCACGGTGTGTCCTCGGGGGATTCGGATTCCGTTGACATCGATGTCGGTCAGCGGGAACCGGCGCAGCGCATAGTTCACCGGCGCCACGGCACCCATCACCTTGCGCACCAGCCGGGCGAACTCCGGCGGTGACCCCAGTAACTCGCGCGCCTCCTCGCAGCGGTACCGGACCAGTTCATCCAGCACCGCAGACGTCAGCGAGGTGACGTTCTCGAATCCGCCGATGATCACGGCAAACGCCAAACTGATCAACTCGTCCTCACTGAGACGGTCCTGCCCGTCGCGGGCTGAGAGCCAGCGCGAGAGCAGATCATCGCCAGGATCGCGCCTCTTGTCGTCGATCACCCCGGCCACCAGCATCAACATCGTCCCCATCGCACCCTGCACCGCCGCGCCGTGCGTCGATGTGTCGATCAAGAACAGAGGCCGGGCCGCTGCACGGAAGGCATCGAGCTTGTCGGCGGGCAACCCGAGCAAGGTGCCGATCACCTGCGGCGGCAACGGCTCGCACAGCCCGCCCATCAAGTCGATATCGCCAGTCGCCGGCAATGCGTCGACCAACTCCGTCACGGCAGCCCGCACCACCTGTTCCTGTGAGGCGTGATGTGCGGGCGCGAACGCCTCGGCCGCCAGTTTCCGTACACGTCGATGCTGCTCCCCATCGATATTGAGCAGGTTCGCCTCCAATGCCGCGGGCAGGTTCTGGCCTCGGAAGCCGGTGGTGGAGTCGGCCTTGGCCGCCGACATCCGGGGATCGGCCAGTAGTGTGGTCACCGCGTCCCATCCGGTGACCACCCACACCGGTGACCCGTCCGGTAGCTCGGCCTCGTGCACACCGGGTTCACTGGTTCTGAGATCCTCGTGAAGTTCGTCGACCGCATGAATTCCCGCCGTGAACGGGCACCGCCCCATCTTCATACCCATCAGTGTGCCAACCCATCAGGAGTCCGCCGTGCCGATCACCACCCGTGCCGCCACCACCGCGGACATCACCGACTGCGCCCAGGTACTCGCCGACGCCTTCCGCGACGACCCGCTCATGAGCGCGATCTGGCCCAACCCGCAGCAGCGCCACCGCGCCCTGCCCAGGTACTTCACCGCCTCCCTGCGCCACTTCCACCTCCCCGGCGGAGGAGTTCGCGTCGCCACCGACCCCGACGGAGTCATCCGCTCAGTCGCCGTCTGGGACCCACCCGCCCGATGGGACCAACCCGTCAGCACCACCCTGCGTGCCGCACCCGACCTTCTGCCCGCCCTCACCAGCCGCACATTCGCTGCGATCACCGTCCGGCGCACCCTCGATCGACACCACCCCCACCAGCCCGAACATTGGTACCTAGCCAACATCGGAACCTCACCCGCACACCAAGGGCACGGCTACGCGACACGCCTGATCACCGATCGCCTGACATCGGCTCCCGCCACCCCTGCCTACCTCGTATGCACCCGGGAAGACAACACCCCCTACTACCAGCGACTGGGGTTCGCGACCACTGAAAGCTTCCATCTACCAGTAGGTGCCAGGCCCACCATGTGGGCCATGACCATCAACATGTGAAGCCGCCAGCCCCGGAATCGGGGCGAGAAGACAACTAGCCAGCCGGAGAAGCCGATTGCCCGATGCGAGGCGCCGGGCTGATATCGAGCGCCTCGAGCCTGGCCACGCCTACGGTTGCCGCTCAAGGCCGCAACCATCACACAGCCCTGCGGACCCGCGCCGAGGTGTGCTTCGATCGCCGCGACGCAGGGCCTCCGGGCATGCCACTACGTCGAATCCGGCCGTTCCACCGGCCGTCGGTGGAGTGGTTTACGGGGGTTGGTGTGTCCAATCCGGGGCCGAAAACGAGGAGTTACCCGTAGAGGCCGCCTCGGCACCGCCTTGGTGCCGGTGGACAGATCTGGACACTGGAGGACCACCGTGAACCGACCCGACCCCCATATCGGAGTGAACCTGCCATCGGGGCACGACCCGATCGACTCGTCGACCGAAGCCGCTGTCGAGCCCGTGCCTGCGGAAACCGATGAGCCACGCCCGGATAAGCATCCGGCCGGTCGGGTCGAACATCGGGATAGCCAGGCGAAGCCACGGGCGCAGCGCGTTTCTGTACGTGACACCCGCCGAGACCCGCCCGATACCCGCAAGCTTGCCCGCCTGCTGTCCAGCCTCTTGACCACGGCAGAAGAGTCACGCAATGAAGACGCGGCACAACCTCCGAAGAATTCATCAATCCTGGATGAAACTACAGAATTCAACTCCAACAAAAAGGCCGCCTGAAATCCCCCGATTCACAAATTTGATAGATCTCGAATTAACGACCACAGAATTAAGGACCACAAGGAATATAACACCCTCTGTCGAATCATAATAATATCGATCGCGAAAATACCGTGACGTCGAGAATAAGGAATCTCCATGGTGAGCGCGTACGTAGGCCCGGGGAACGATGCGGATGACGACTTGGCATCCGAACTCCCATCACTGCCAGCACCTTTGAAG
>NZ_JARWOP010000202.1 GCF_029868745.1 Nocardia wallacei
GTGTTCGACCGGTGCGTGGCGGGGGGGGGGGGGGGGGGCACGCGGCGGGGGGGGGGGGACCCCCGCAACGATATGCCCCACGGACCGCGCGCGCCCGCGCCGGGCGGCCCGCGCGGATTAGAGGGGGGGGGGCGGGCGGCCCCGGGGGGCGCGGGGGGGGGGGGGGGTCGTTGGTGGGGCGGGGGTCCCCCCCCCCCGGGCGCGGGCCCCCCGCCGGCCCCCCCGCCACGCACCGGTCGAACACCTCCGCGAGCGTCGAGACGGTGTCCAGGCCCGGACGCGCGTCGAATACGATCCGCCGCTCGTCGTCCGACAGCAGATCGAGATCGCGCAGTCGCAGCGCCGGGTCCGCGCCGACGAAACGTTCGAGGTAGGAGACGAATCGGCGATGGTGGGCGTCGAGTTCGTCCTGCGTGTAGAGATTCGGATTGCCGTGGAACTCGATCGACAGCGGCGCGTCGGCGCCGCTCTGTACCAGATTGACCTGCAAATCCTCCAGCAGTCCCGAACGCAGGATGTGGTACGTGCCGGTGGCCTCGCCCAATTCGATGTCGGCGTCGAAGAACACGATATTGACGATCGGGCCGAACGTGGACCCGCGGCCGAGCGCGGCGCTTCCGCTCAGCGCCTCGTCGCGCCGGATGTCCTCGTAGCGGTAGCGCTGATGCCGCAGCGCCCCCGTCAGCTCGCGGTTCGCGGCCGCGACCACCTCGGCCACCGAGGTCCGCGCGTCGACGCGCAGCCGGATCGGCAGCAGGTTGGCCAGCATTCCGGCGGAATTCTTCAGCTTGGCCGTGGTGCGCGCCGCGACCGGCAGGCTCAGCGCGATGTCACCGGAATCGGTCATGCGGGCCAGGTAACTTCCCAGCGCCGCGACCACCAGCTGCGCCGCGCTCGCGCCGTACTCGACGGCCGCCGCGCGCAGCAGCTCGGCGATCGCGCCCGACAGCTGGGTCGTCGACACCAGGTCGTGGGGTGCGGGGTCGGCGGTGCGGCCCGCCAGGCTCACCGGGTCCGGCAGTCCGGCAGTGCGTTCGGCCCAGTAGTCGCGGTCCTTGCCGAACCGCTCGGAGGACCGGTAGGCCTGTTCGTCGGCGTGGATCTGCCGCAGCGTCGCGGCCCGCAGCGGCGCCGGCTCCCGGCCCGCGAGCAGGGCGTTGTATCGCTCGGCGATGCGCGAACTGAGCGTGAGCCCGCCGTAGCCGTCGATCGCGACGTGGTGGATGCGCGAATACCAGTAGTAGTGGCGCTCGCCCAGCCGCAGCAGCCTGGTCTCGGCGAGGGTGTCACGCTGCAGATCCACCGGCGCGGCGCAGTCCGCGTGCATCCACTCCAGCGCCGCGGCCTCGGGATCGGCGTGATCGCCGAAGTCGACCACGCGTCCGTCGTACTCCTGATCGGGGTCGACGCGCTGGTAGGGCGTGCCGTCCACCTCGACGATGCGCAGGTAGCCCGAGCCCAGCTCCAGGCCCGCGGCCTGCACCGCCTCGGCGAAGGCCGCGGCGTCCACCTCGCCCCGGATATCCACGTACTGCGCGATGTTTATCGGCATTCCATCGGACACCTTGTCCGCGAACCAGACGCCGTATTGCGCGGTCGACAACGGGATCAGATCCGGGGAAAGATCGAACCGGCTCAATTCCACAGTCATTCTCGAACTCCTTGCCAGGCCGGCGTTATCGCCGATATGCACGCAGAGTTCGACGCAGAATTGTCGAACTCACAAAAGTGTCGGTCGTCCGACCAACAAAATGAATAGAACGCGACCCGCGGCCGCGATATGCGTCAGTCGAGCAGTTCCGGCATCCGGTCGGCATCCATCGCGGCGGCCAGGCTCGCCGGACGCATGTCGGTCCAGTGCCGCTCGATGTAGTCGATACAGTCCTGACGTGCTGCGACACCGAACACCGCGGTCCACCCCGCGGGGATATCGGCGAATTCCGGCCACAGCGAGTGCTGCCCTTGGTCATTCACCAGAACCGAGAAGACGGCTTCGTCGTCGTCGAAAGGATTGGTCATGCTGGGCCTCCCCACCCGCGTGCGTATTCCAACCGTTCCGACATTAGGCATCGATCCGGACACTGGCAATAGCCCGAAAACCTAGGCCCCTAAAAACGGGGGGTCGGTTCCATATCGAAGCAACCGTTCGGCATGAGTAATTCGACGGGCCGCATCGGTGAATACGCGAAAATTGCCGCCGCGCGGCCCGGACCAGCACACTCGGCCCGAGCGCGACGCGACCCCGCTCCTGCGCCGAAAACGGACATTTGCGTCGACAGGTCCCGGCGCGGGCCGTAGTATCCGGCGCGGTAGCTGATTACCGACAGCCGCAGAGGACATGCGTGGGAACGAGCCCGGTCTACCGTAACGCCACCGTCTACGAGCTGCTCATGCGCGGCTTGTACGGACGGCACTACCGGTCCCGCTATCGCGCGATAGCGGACCTGATCCCGGACGGCGCCGAGGTGATGGACGTGTGCTGCGGTCCGGCCACGCTCTACACCCGCTATCTGCGCGGGCGCACGGGCAGCTACACCGGACTGGATCTCAACAGCCGGTTCATCGCCCGGCTCGAGGACGCGGGCGGGCGCGGCACGGTGTGGGATGTCGATGCCGATGTCCCGCTTCCTGCCGCGGATCATGTGGTGATGCAGGCGAGTCTCTACCAGTTCCTGCCCGAGCCGGCGCCCGTGCTGGACCGGATGCTGGCCGCCGCGCGCGAGCGGGTGATCGTGTCCGAGCCGATCCGCAACCTGGCGTCGAGCAACAATCGCGTCGTGGCGGCGGCCGCGCGCCGCTACACCGACGCCGGCGCGGGCGCGCGCGACCACCGTTTCACCGAACAGACGCTGGAGGAACTGTTCGGCCGCTACGAGTCCCGGATTCTGCGCCGGTCGCTGATCGCGGGCGGCCGCGAGAAGCTGTTCGTCCTCGCGGCATGACCGCGTCCGGGCATGTCCTGCCGATCGCCGGCACCGGCGGTAGGGTGAGGAACTCGTGACGGACAGTACGGTGTCGGAGGTGACGCCGGCCGAACCCGCGGGGGCCACACGGGGTTCCGCGCGGCGGGCGGTCTACGGGTGGGCGGCGGTCACGGTCGTCGGCGTCGTCGCGGGGTACGCCGCGGTGCTGCTGGCCAACGTCCGCCACTTCTACACCGACGACACCGAATCCCAATACACCGGACTGTGGGTCGCCCTCGGGCGGGCCATGCGCAACGGTCAGTTCCCGGTGCTGTGGCCGGACCGGTGGATGTCGGGCAACAACACCATCGACGATGCGGGCCTGTTCAATCCGCCGCAGCTGCTGATCGATCTGCTCGCGCCCTCGATGGACAATCTGGCGCTGTACGCGACGATCGTCAAACTCGTCTTCTCGATCATCGCCGCCCTCGGCGTCTACCGGATCTGCCTGGCCTACGGCGGCCGCCCGGCGTGGTCGGCGGCGGCGGGCATCGCGTTCCCGCTCTCGGGCTTCTTCCTGTTCTTCGACGAGGCCAGCTGGATGACCGCGCTCACCGGCACGGCGTGGCTGGTGCACGCCTGGGCGGCGGCGGTGCGCTACACCCGCGGCCGGGCGGGGCCGATCCCGGTCTTCGTGTTCCTGTACCTGACCATCTCCACGCAGTACATCTTCCCGGCCGTCGAAGCGGCGCTGATGCTGGTCGCCGTCGCCG
Organism: Nocardia wallacei; assembly: GCF_029868745.1. GTDB lineage: Bacteria > Actinomycetota > Actinomycetes > Mycobacteriales > Mycobacteriaceae > Nocardia > Nocardia wallacei_B. The sequence continues at coordinate 3,677 of NZ_JARWOP010000202.1, forward strand.
TCGGGGAGATCGTGTACCGCCGCGCATGGAAACCGGTGCTGCGTCTCGCGCTCGTCTCGGCCTGTGCCGGACTCGCCGGGCTGCTCACCTTCCTGCCGAGCATGCTGGCGGCGAAGGTGACCTGGCGCGGCACCTCCCAGATACTCAACGACCAGTTCCTCACCATCCCCTGGTCGGAGTCGCTCAACGCCAGTCTGCCCAGCACCCTGCCCGCCTTCACGTCCTGGTGGGGCTACATCCAGCCGATGCCGGTCACCTACATCGCCTGGTTCCTGATCCCGGCCCTGGCCTTCATCGACTGGCGCCGGGCGCGTACGGCGTGGCGGGAACTGTCCGCGGTCACGCTGTTCTCGGTCATCATGCTGATGTGGACGGCGGGGCCGGGCACCATCGGTCCGCTGCGCTGGCCGGTGCGGGTACTGCCGATGCTGGCGATCGGACTGCTGGTGCTGGCCGGAGTGCTGCTCGGCCGCTTCGGCACCGTCCGGGATCGGCGCTCGCGCGGTGTCGCCGCCGCGGTGCTGATCCTCGCGCTGTGGGTGCGGTCGTTCTCCGCCGATCCGCACAATGTGGTCCGGCACATCGCCGCCGCGGTGGCGATCGCCGCCGTGGGCGCGGCCGTGGTGTGGCTCGGAGTGCGCCGGGGCACCGCCGCGGCCGTGGCGCTGACCATCGTCGCGATGTTCCCGATCGCCTACTACCAGGTCCAGGCCGCCCAGCCGACCCCGATGCCGTGGAATCTGCCCGCCAACCGGGCCGAAGCACGGGCGGTGTTCCCCGACTTCACCGGCACCACGTTGCAGCTGGGCGAGCGGGGCTTGCTGCAACCGGGCGAGAAGAATCTCGAAGGTGCCTACGGCGCACTGGTTTTCGGCAACTACGCCGAGGACATGGAGCTGAAATACGTCAACGGGTACACCCCGACCGGGCACTACTATTTCGGCGAGATGCTGTGTATGCGCTGGGATTCCAGCGTCTGCCCCGACGCCTACCGCCGCATGTTCGCCCCCGAACCGAGCACCGGGCGACCCCTGGTCGATCTGATGCTCGTCGACCGGATCGTGTTGCAGCGGGCACTGTTTCCCGACGCCCGGAGCCAGCCCGCACCCGAGGGCTGGAAGTGGGTCGACTATCCGGGCCACGAACGCTACATCGACGTGCTGGAACGGTCCGGCGGGCCGGTGTCCGCGGTGAACGGCCGCGTCGCCGACGCCCGGAACGTCACCGCCGCTTCGATTTCCGAGTCGGACACGACCAGTCGCGTGCGCGTCACCTCCGACACCGGCGGCCGGGTGGTCTTCGCGCGCCTGGGCTGGCCCGGTTACCGCGTCACTCTCGACGGTAAGCCACTGCCGTTCACCACGGTGGCGAAATCCTTTGTCGCCGTGGATATCCCCGCCGGTACCCGGGACGCCGAGCTGAATCTCACCTGGCGCCCGCCCGGCTGGAAGATCGGCGCCGCGGCCCTGGCCGCGGGAGTGATCGGCACGGGCCTGCTGCAGTGGCTGTATCTCCGCGGCCGCCGCGCGGACGAACCGGACGGCGAACTCGGCGCGACCGACCGCGAACTGGCCGATATCGTCGCGGCCGCCCGAGACCCGCGCGAATAGAATCCGCCGGAGTGGCGCCCTCCCTCATCGCGAGCGCCACCGGCCGCTGTCAGGATCGCAGGACCCCATGTCCGGCAACAGGGTTGCGGTCAGGCCGAGCGGAATCGATCGACGGTCAGCGGGCCCGATCGCTATTCCGCCAGCGCGTCCAGCGTCCGGCGGACCTGGGCGCGGGCGATCGCATCCAGTTCGGCGTCGCTGACCATCGGCAGCGCCCCCTGTTCGCGATTCAGATTCAGCGCTACCCGCACCGAGACGTTGGCGTCCCGCACACAGACGACGTAGGTCGTTCTGGTGACGAGGTCGCCTTCGATTTCGGAGTGCCAGTAGCCCTGGGCGCCGATCCCGGTGACCTCACCCGACGCCGATCTCGCTCCGGTGGTGACGACATCGCTGTGCTGCCAGTGATCGTAGAAGGGCGGCGCGGCGCCGCTGGTGAACTCGGCCTCGACTCGCATCCCGGCTTTGTTCAGCGACTCGGTGGAACTCGTGTAGCCGACAACGCAACGCAGCCCGCCCGCGCCGTACACCGACGGCCGGGTCTCCGCGTGCTCGGGCTCACCCTTCGGCACGGCGGACCACTTGGTCAGCGGCGAGGCATCGACGGAATCGCACGCGTTGGTGACCCTGTCCATCGAATAGGTGCGGGGCGCGGCGACCGGACTCGGCGCCACGCCGCCGGACCCGCTGTCACCGCCGATCCGGATGCCCACGGCCACACCGATACCCAGCACGACCACCATCCCGGCGATCGCGGCGACGATCAGCACCGTCCAGCGGCGACGAGGTGCCATGCTCAGCGCTTCAGCGCGACCGCGCCGTAGAGCGACACCTGCTTGTCGTGGCTCGGTGGATGCTCGATCCCCTCGCTGCGCCAGCGGTGGATCACCTCGACACCGGGTTCGACCAGTTCCAGCCCGTCGAAGAACCGCGCCACCTCGGCCCGCGTGCGCGGCTGCACCGGAATCCCGCGGTCCACGTAGACCTGCAACAGGCGCGCCATGCCGTCGGGATCGTCGGGGCCGTCGTCGAATTCGGTCGTCACATGCGACATCGCCAGGTAGGAGCCGGGCGCCAGCGGCTCCATCAGCGTCCGCACGATCTCGTATACGTCGCCGGGCACGAAGTGCAGCAGCGCCATCAGCGACACCGCCACCGGTTGCGAAAGATCCAGTGTCGCATCCAGTTCCGGCGCGGCGAGAATGGCCGCCGGGTCGGCGGCGTCGGCCTGCACGTAGGCCGTGCGGCCCTCGCGCGTACTCACCAGCAGCGCCCGCGCGTGGGCGAGCACGATCGGGTCGTTGTCGACGTAGACGACGCGGGATTCCGGCGCCACTTCCTGTGCGACCTGATGCAGATTCGGCGCGGTCGGGATACCGGTGCCGATGTCGAGGAACTGGCGGATGCCCTGCCCGGTCAGATAGCGCGTGACATGCCGCATGAACTCACGATTGGTGCGCGCGGTCACCCGGACCGCCGGAAACTGTTGTAAGGCCTGCTCCGCCGCGTCCCGATCGGCCTCGTAGTTGTCCTTGCCGCCGAGGAAGTAGTCATACATCCGGGCCGAGTGCGGCACGCCGGTGCGCAGGTCGATCTGACCGTCGGGCACGGCAAAGCCTCCTAGTACGTTGACATCCGAAAGATCCGTCCCCTGGAGGTATACCGCATCGGCCCGCAACCCGCGCCGGTCCGGCGCGACGCCCGTCCCGGTCTCCCGGGGAGTGGAGAAAGATCAACCACTCGACGTGGCGCAGCCGACACGCCGAATGACGTTCAGAGCTGGGAAGGTTCGGGTCCGCGGCAGGCTAGATTCTGCGCATGATCGCACGCAGAACGATTCGAGGGTTTGTCGTCGCATCATCGTCCGCCGCCGTCCTCGCCGTCCCGGGTCTGGCCGGGGCGACCATCGTCGCGCCCAGCAGCGCGGCGCTGACCGTGTCCGGCACCACGGTCACCGCGACCCTGAGCCGGATCAGCACCGATCTGCCCGGCGGCACCGTGCAGTGCACGCTGCTGGTCGACGGTGACCAGCAACAGAATTCGCTGTCCACGCGCGAAGTCGCACCGGCAGACTTCACCCTGGACCGCGAGGTGACCGAGGGCGACCACCTCGCCCTCACCTACTGCGCCGACTTCCCCGCCGGCTCCGACACGCCCAGTTCCTACCCCACCCTGGCCTGCGCCAAGATCTCCGTCCCGGCCGGAACCGCCGAAGCCCTGCCCGCCGACCGCTGCTACCTGCCCAGCTGACCCTTATCCAGGAAATCCGTCACACCGCGTCGAAGTACTCGATCTTCGGGGCGGGGGGGCGGCGGCGGGGGCGATGCCGGCGAAGGTGATCCAGTAGCGGTCCGCGGAGTAGCAGCGGCAATTCGCGTCGATCTGCTGTGCGGTGCCGGTC
>NZ_JARWOP010000203.1 GCF_029868745.1 Nocardia wallacei
GGGTGGGGAGCTTTCGGCGGAGAGGGTTGTGTGGAGTGGGGAGGTTTCGGCGGACGGGGTTGCGTGGGGTGGGGAGGGTTTGGGCGAGGGGGTGTGTGGACTGGGAGGTTTCGGTGGAGGGGGCGCGGGGGTGGGTGGTAGCTGTCAGCTGGTGGTTGTTGTTTGCGAGTACAACGCTAGTTAGTTGGAGTGGGCTCTAAGCAAGGGGGATTTCTGGTGGGAAGCCTGTGCTGCTCGGGTGAGGGGTAGTGGCAGGATCGGTGGCTGTGAGTAGTGCTGAGCCGCAGGTGGAGACTGTCGTTGATTTGGGCGCCATCTCGCATAACGTGCGGGTGCTGGCGGGGCATGCGGGGGGTGCTGCCGTGATGGTTGTGGTCAAGGCCGATGGGTATAACCATGGGGCTGTGGCGGTGGCGCGGGCGGCGTTGGCGGCGGGGGCTGCCGAACTTGGTGTTACTACCGTCGCTGAGGGGTTGCGGCTGCGTGCTGCGGGTATTGGTGCGCCGATTTTGAGTTGGCTCAATACTTCCGATGCCGATTACGCCGCGGCCGTTGCCGCTGATATCGAGATCGGGGTGTCTTCGGTGGCGCATCTGCGTGCGGTGGAGCGGGCCGCGCGCGCTACGGGTATTACGGCGACCGTGACTCTGAAGGTCGACACGGGGTTGAACCGCAACGGGGTGTCCAGTGTCGAGTATCCGCAGGTGCTCGGGCTGCTGCGGCGGCTTGTCGAGGAGGGGGTGGTCCGTTTTCGGGCGTTGTTCTCCCATCTCGCTCGGGCCGACGAACCGCAGCATCCGGCGATCGACATGCAGCGGGATCGTTTTCTGGACGCTATTGCCGTGGCGAAGGAGTATGGGCTCGAGCCCGAACTGGTGCATCTGGCCAATTCGGCGGCCACGCTGACGCGGCCCGACCTGGCGTTCGACATGGTGCGGCCTGGTATCGCCGCCTATGGGCTGTCGCCGGTTCCGGAGATCTCCGACTTCGGGCTGCGACCGGCCATGACGTTCCAGGCCCGGGTGGCGCTCGTCAAGCAGGTCGCCGAGGGGGAGGGCGTCTCCTACGGTCACGAATGGGTCGCGCCGCGGGCCACGACGGTCGCGCTGGTTCCGGCGGGTTATGCCGACGGCGTGTTCCGGCCGCTGGGCGGGCGCATCGCGGTCCGCATCGGCGAATGGCACTACCCCAATGTCGGACGGGTGTGCATGGACCAGCTGGTGGTCGACCTCGGCGACAACACCGCCAACGTCCGTGAGGGCGATACGGCCGTGCTGTTCGGCCCGGGGCAGCCCCATCCGCAACACTGGGCCGACCTGCTCGGCACCATTCATTACGAGATCGTCTGTTCCCCCCGGGGCAGGGTCGTGCGACGCTATGTGGGCGATATCGCGCAACAAGGGGGTGGCTTATGAAACCCGAACGGCCGCACGGTTTTCGGGTGACGGCGTGGCGCGGCGGCGTGGCGACCGCGGGAGCGATGGGCGCTCTGGCGGGGGCACACGCGCTGCGCCGCATGGGATCCTCGGTGCGCTGGCCCGCCCACCGCGACGAACTGCGCGACGAGGACTTCACGCTGCTGGAGCGCGATCGCGCCGCCACGGTGCGCACCGAGGACGGCGTGGAACTGGCCGTGCGCGAGTGCGGTCCCGAGAAGGCCCCGGCCACAGTCGTTTTCGTGCACGGCTTCTGCAACAGCATGGAGTCGTTCCACTTTCAGCGCCGCGACCTCGAAAAGCTCTGGGGCGCCGCGGTCCGGCTGGTGTTCTTCGATCTGCGCGGGCACGGCCGCTCCGGCGCGCCGGACGACCCCAGCTGCATCGTGCCGCAATTGGGGCGCGACCTGGCCGCGGTGCTCGAGCAGCGCGCGCCGAAGGGACCGCTGCTGCTGGTCGGGCATTCCATGGGCGGCATGGCGATTCTGGCGGCGGCGGCACAGTTCCCGCGGTTGTTTCAGCGGCGGGTGCGGGCGGTGGCGCTGCTGTCGACGACGGCCGCCGAGGTCACCTCCACCGGCGTCGCGCAGCTGCTGCGCACGCCCGCGATCGACGGGTTCCGGGTGGCGGCCCGCGCCGCGCCGGCCCTGGTGCAGGCGGGTCGCGTCACCGCGCGCGGTGTGATCACGCCGATCCTGCACGTGAGTTCGTTCCACGGCGACGTGAGCCCGACCCTGTCCCGGTTCACCACCTCGATGATCGACCGCACCCCCGTCGACACGATCGTGAAATTCCTGAAAGCGCTGGAGCTGCACGACGAATCGGCCGCGCTGCCGACCCTGGCCCCGCGCCCCGCGCTGGTCCTCGGCGGCGTGCATGATCGGGTGATCCCGTTCCGCAACTCGCGGGCGCTGGCCGCGCGGCTGCCCGACGCCGACCTGATTCGCGTCACCGATGCCGCCCACATGGTGCACCTGCAGTACCCGGACCTGGTCAACGCCGCGCTGGATCGCCTGCTGCGGCGCAGCGGGCTGCTCGGCAACCGTCGCGCCGGTCGCGAGGCCGCCCGTGGCTGACCAACGGATTCTGCCGACCGTCGAGGACACCGAGGCCTTGGGCCGCGAGCTGGCGTCCGGCCTGCGCGCCGGTGATCTGGTGGTCCTGGACGGCCCGCTGGGCGCCGGCAAGACCGCGCTCACCCGCGGCATCGCGGCCGGGCTCGGTGTCGAGGGCCGGGTCAGCTCACCGACTTTCATCATCGCCCGCCAGCACCGGGCAGGACCCCGCCCGGACGCGATCGCCCTCGTGCACGTCGACGCGTACCGCCTCGGCGGCGACCTGGACGAACTGGACGCCCTCGACCTCGACACCGACCTGGACGACGCCGTGGTGGTGGTCGAATGGGGCCTCGGCGTGGTCGAACACCTCTCCGACCGCCACCTCCGAGTCCTCCTGCGCCGCGAACCCGAATCCGATATCCGCACGGCCACATGGGAATGGGTGAGCCCGTTCTGAACCCGCCGGGCCCGCCGCCTCGCGCCGGTCTCGGCGACGCGGGCCACGGGTGCCGTTGTGAAGGTGACCAACCGGTATCGTTGGCCCAATCATGCTTGTACTCGCTGTCGACACCGCGACACCTGCCGTTACAGCAGGACTGGTGGAGCTGGAGCGGGCCGCCTCGGAGCAGGATCGGCAGCCCGCCGATCAGGAGGCAGCGCCGCGGATCCACACCCTCGCCACCCGCGTGACCGTGGACGCGCGCGCCCACAACGAGGTGCTGACGCCGCAGATCCTCGAATGCCTGGATGCGGCGGGTCGTTCGCGCACCGACCTCGAGGCGGTCGTCGTCGGCATCGGCCCGGGCCCGTTCACCGGATTGCGGGTCGGGATGGCGACCGCCGCCGCGTTCGGCGACGCCCTCGGCCTGCCGGTGTACGGCGTGTGCAGCCTGGACGCGATCGCCGCCGAGGCGTGGCAGGAGATCACCGACGCCGACTCCGAGCTGCTGGTGGTCACCGACGCCCGTCGCCGTGAGGTCTACTGGGCGCGCTATCGCATCCGCCCGGCAGCCGAGTTGGCCGGGCCTGCCGCCATCGGATCCGATGCGCGTGCCATAAGCCGGGTCGCCGGTCCGGGCGTGACCAAGCCGGCCGATCTCGACACGCGCGATTCGACCGTGATCGCCGGATCCGCCTCGCACGTCGACTTCTTCGACCTGCCGGTGCTGCCGGTGGAGACGCCGTCACCGGCCGGGCTGGTGCGCTGCGCCGCCACCGAGATACTGGCCCGCGCGACCGCCGAACCGCTGGTGCCGCTGTATCTGCGCCGCCCCGACGCCGTCGAACGCAGCTATCAGGCGGCGTCATGACCACGGCGGATCGACCGGCCGTCACCGTCGAACCGATGGGCCCGGCCGACATCGCGCGTTGCGCGGAACTCGAGACGCTGCTGTTCCCCGAGGACGATCCGTGGCCCGAGGTGGCCTTCCAGTCGGAGCTGGCCGGCGCGCACAACCGCTACCTGGTGGCCCGCGACGAGAGCGGCCGCATGGTCGGCTACGCGGGCATCGCGCTGCTGGGCACCCTGGAACATCCGGAGGCGGAGGTGCACACCATCGGCGTCGATCCGGGGGTGCACCGCGCCGGAATCGGCACCGTGCTGTTGCGGGCGCTACTCGTGGAGGCCGGAAGACGCGGCGGCCCGGTCTTTCTCGAGGTCCGCACCGACAACGCGCCCGCGATCGCGCTCTACGAGAAGCACGGCTTCCACATCATCGGCCTGCGCAAGAACTACTACCAGCCCAGCGGCGCCGACGCGTTCACCATGCGCCGCCCGGCGATGACGGGCTTCCCGCAACCGGATTCCGTGCACAACTCAGAGGTCCTGTCATGATCGTCATGGGCATCGAAAGCTCGTGTGACGAAACCGGAGTCGGCATCGTCCGCTGGCATCCCAGCGCGACCGAGGAGGGGAAGGGCAGCTGCGAGCTGCTGGCCGACGAGGTGGCCTCCAGCGTCGACCAGCACGCCCGCTTCGGCGGCGTGGTGCCGGAGATCGCCTCCCGGGCACATCTCGAGGCGATCGTCCCCGCGATGCGGCGGGCGCTGTCCGCCGCGGGCGTCACCAGACCCGACGCGCTGGCGGTCACCATCGGTCCCGGTCTGGCCGGTGCGCTGCTGGTCGGGGTGGCCGCGGCGAAAGCCTATGCGGCGGCGTGGGATATCCCGCTGTACGCGCTGAACCACCTCGGCGGCCACGTCGCCGTGGACACCCTCGAGCACGGCCCGATGCCGCCGTGCGTGGCGCTGCTGGTATCCGGCGGGCACACCCATCTGCTGCAGGTGACCGATCTCGCCGAGCCGATCGTCGAGCTCGGCAGCACCGTCGACGATGCCGCGGGGGAGGCGTTCGACAAGGTGGCGCGGCTGCTCGGGCTCGGCTTCCCGGGCGGCCCGGCGCTGGATGCGGCTGCGGCGCAGGGTGATCCGACCGCCATCATGTTCCCGCGCGGCATGACCGGTCCCCGCGATCCGCGCTACGACTTCTCCTTCTCCGGATTGAAGACCGCCGTCGCCCGCTACGTCGAGGCCGCCCAGCGGACCGGTGCCGAACTGCCCATCGCCGATATCGCGGCCTCGTTCCAGGAATCGGTCGCGGATGTGCTCACCGCCAAGGCAATCCGCGCCGCCCGGGACGTCGGCGTCGACACGCTGGTACTCGGCGGCGGCGCCACCGCGAACTCACGCATCCGGTCCATGGCCGAGGAACGTTGCGCCGCTGCCGGTCTCACCCTGCGCGTACCCAAACCCCGCCTGTGCACCGACAACGGCGTCATGATCGCGACACTGGGCGCTCACGTCATCGCGGGCGGCGCCAAACCATCCCCCCTCACCGTGGCCACCGACCCCGGCCTTCCCGTCTCCACCAGCCAGCTGCGCTGAACCCGAAAAGATTGCTGCGGCAACCTCTCTGGATCAGTCGGTCGGCTGGACCGCGGCGGCCCCGGCGGAACCGGAGTTCGATCTCGGCAGAGCCGGTGCCCGATTGGGAGCGGTGGTCGGGGTCGCGGTTGTCGATCCCTCAGGAGACACCGTCGGGCCCGGGGACGGGGTGGTGGTGCCCAGTAACGGGCCGAGTAATCGCGGCAGGTCGGGGAGCGGGATCTGCGGCAGGTTCGGGTCCGGCCGCAGTGGCGGCGCGGTGGTGACCGGGGTGCGATTCACCGTGGTGGTGGTCGGCTGTGTGCCGGTGGAGGCGGGCGGCGGCACGGGCACACTGGTGGCGGCCGGTTCCCGGCCGGGCTGGGACTGGCCCGCCGGTGCGGTCGACGAGCCCGTCGGCGTGGGCGGCGATGTCGGCGCCGGGGTCAGCTGCGCGGTATTGCTGGTGCCGACCGGACTGACATCGTGGCGATCGGCGGACGGGACCAGTTCCTTGACGCCGTAGCCGACGACCAGGCCCACCACGACGACCGCACCGGCGAGGGTGCCGACCAGCTTGGTGAAGGTACCGGCCGACGCGTCGCTGCCGAGGCTGATCACCGGGAACGTCGACGGTTGCGCCGAATCCGCCACCAGCGCGGCGCCTTTCGCGGTAGCGGCCTCCGGCTCCGGGACGGTGAGCACCGGGACGTCGATCAATTCGTTCAGGCCGGTGACGACGGTGGGGATGTTGGCGCCGCCGCCGATCACGGCGATCGCCGCGGGCGGCTTCGGCGAACGGGCGAACACCCCGGACGCGTACACCGCGGCCTCGCGGACCAGACCGGCGATCAGCTCCTCGAAATCGGCGCGCGTCAGTTTCAGCGGTTGACCGGCGACATGGTCGATGGTCACCGCCGGGGCGATGGACAGATGCTCCTTGGCCGCGCGGCTGCGGTTGATCAGCATGCTGCGGTTGGGGCGGGTGCCACGGCGGGCGAAGTGGCAATCCAGCAGGTGGTGGTAGATGAGCTCGTCGACCGCGGCGCCGCTGATGGCGGCGGTGCGCTCGGAGCGCAGCGTGGTGTCGTCGGCCAGATCGGCGACGGTGACGGTCATGCCGGAGGCGCCCAGATCGATGATCGCGACCGTCTCGTACCTGTCGAGCAGGCCGGTGTGGCGCAGATAGGTGAGGGCGGCGGTGCTCTCGGGGATGAGCTGCACGTCGCGGCGCTGACGGCCGATGGCCGACCGGATGGCGACGGCCTGTTCCCGATCGCGGTAGGCGACGGCGATCGCGCCCGGTGGTCCGGCGGCGGCCTCGGGATGCAGCGCCGGGAGGCCGGCGGTGTGCGCGCCCACGGGGTGCACCACGTCGCGGGCAGGCATCTGGGTGGTCATCAGTTCGATCGACGACGCCACCAGATCACCGAGGTCCGAATGTGCGGCGTCCGCAGACACGACTCGATAGTCGAAACTCTGGGCGCCGTTGGGGGCGGTGGCGACCAGCGCCGAGCACACCACTTCGTTCCCGGCGGAGATGCCGAGGGATGTTCGCATGTTCACCTCCCTTCGAGCGGATGGTCACGGTGTCGCCGACCATCTCGAACGGGCAGCGCGGGCGTCCGCATGGATGGCGGACGGCCCGAGCGGCGGATCCAGCCGGGCCCTCGTCCGTTCGGGTGTCGGGACCAGCCACCGATCACTTGCGGTCTAGCTCTCGTCTCAGGCGTGCGCGATGGTTCGCGCGGGGGCGGGGTGGGGTGAAGCAGTTGTGTTGTCGTGCTCGGCGGTTCGCATGACAGGACGTCAACCAGCGCGAGCGCGCGGCGGACGCAACATCACGGAGCCGTCGTCCATAGTGTCACAATCCGTTATTGGAACGTTACAGATTTCGACGATGGATTGCCACGTCCTACGGCGTGTTGGGAGTTGATCTGGAAATTGGCTCATGCCGGGTGCGAATAGCACCGCCCGCTCTTGAGCGCTGGCACTCGCATGTATAGAGTGCTAGGTGGCACTGCGGATGTTGCTCAGGTGCCGCTTGACTACTGAGCAGGGGTCCCGGCACCCGCGACGACGGGGCTATGCACAGGGTCAACACCGTGACCATAACCGTGCGCCCGGGGAACCGCCCCGGACGCGACGAATCCCCTGAAAGTGGAGGGCTCAACGTGGCGAGCGTGAACATCAAGCCGCTCGAGGACAAGATCCTCGTCCAGGCCAACGAGGCCGAGACGACGACCGCCTCCGGCCTGGTCATCCCCGACACGGCGAAGGAGAAGCCCCAGGAGGGCACCGTCGTCGCCGTCGGCCCCGGCCGGTGGGACGAGGACGGCGAGAAGCGCATTCCGCTGGACGTCAAGGAAGGCGACGTCGTCATCTACTCGAAGTACGGCGGCACCGAGATCAAGTACAACAACGAGGAGTACTTGATCCTCTCGGCGCGCGACCTGCTGGCCGTCGTCGACAAGTGACCCGGTAACGACGCTGCCCCGGTGCCCGCACACGTGGGGCCGGGGCAGTTGTCGTTCGTCCCCTTCCATCAGCAAGGACTGATTTCACCATGGCAAAGCAGATCGAGTTCGACGAGAAGGCTCGTCGGGCTATGGAGCGCGGCGTCGACAAGCTCGCCGACGCCGTGAAGGTCACGCTGGGCCCCCGTGGTCGGCATGTGGTGCTGGCCAAGGCGTTCGGCGGCCCGACGGTCACCAACGACGGCGTCACCATCGCCCGTGACATCGACCTCGAGGACCCCTTCGAGAACCTGGGCGCGCAGCTGGTCAAGAGCGTCGCGACCAAGACCAACGACGTGGCCGGCGACGGCACCACCACGGCCACCGTGCTGGCGCAGGCGCTGATCCGCGGCGGCCTGAAGAACATCGCCGCCGGCGCCAACCCGATCGGGCTCGGCGCGGGCATGAGCAAGGCCGCCGACGCGGTCTCCGAGGCGCTGCTGGCCGCCGCGAAGCCGGTCTCCGGCGAGCAGGCCATCGCGCAGGTCGCCACCGTCTCCTCGCGCGACGAGGAGATCGGCGAGATGGTCGGCAAGGCCCTGACCACCGTCGGCAAGGACGGCGTGGTCACCGTGGAGGAATCCTCCACCGTGAGCACCGAACTCGTGGTCACCGAGGGCGTGCAGTTCGACAAGGGCTACCTGTCGGGCTACTTCGTCACCGACCACGACAAGCAGGAGGCCGTGTTCGAGGACGCGCAGATCCTGCTGCACCGGGAGAAGATCTCCTCGCTGCCCGACTTCCTGCCGCTGCTGGAGAAGATCGCCGAATCCGGCAAGCCGGTCGTCATCATCGCCGAGGACGTCGAGGGCGAGGCGCTGTCCACCCTGGTCGTCAACGCCATTCGCAAGACGCTCAAGGTCGTCGCGGTCAAGGCGCCGTTCTTCGGTGACCGTCGCAAGGCGTTCCTGGACGACCTGGCCGTCGTCACCGGCGGCACCGTGATCAACCCGGATCTGGGCATCAACCTGCGCGAGGCGGGCCTGGACCTGCTCGGCCAGGCGCGGCGCGTGGTGGTCAGCAAGGACGAGACCACCATCGTCGACGGTGCCGGCACCCAGGACGCCATCGATGCGCGCGTGGCCCAGCTGCGCGCCGAGATCGAGGCCACCGATTCCGACTGGGACCGCGAGAAGCTCGAGGAGCGGCTGGCCAAGCTGTCGGGCGGCGTCGCGGTGATCCGTGTCGGTGCGGCCACCGAGACCGCGCTCAAGGAGCGCAAGTACCGCGTCGAGGACGCCGTGAACGCGGCCAAGGCCGCGATCGAGGAGGGCATCGTGCCCGGCGGCGGCACCGCGCTGGTGCAGGCGGCGGCGAAGCTGGCCGAACTGCGCGATTCGCTGAGTGGTGATCAGGCGATCGGTGTGGATGTGGTGCGGCAGGCGTTGCGGGCGCCGTTGTACTGGATTGCCAGCAATGCCGGGATCGACGGTGCTGTGGTGGTCAGCAAGGTTTCCGAGGGTAAGGAGGGGTTCAATGCGGCCACTCTTACCTATGGGGATCTGGTGACCGATGGTGTGGTGGATCCGGTGAAGGTGACTCGGTCTGCCGTCTTGAACGCGGTTTCGGTGGCTCGGATGGTGCTTACCACCGAGAGCGCGATCGTTGAGAAGCCGGTTGAGGACGAGGGCGACGACCACCACGGGCACTCGCACTGAGATATTGGCGCCGCCTTCGGCGTCGCGTGTTCGCGGCCCTGATGGCTCGCGTTTCGGCGGTCGAGACTCGCGCTTCGCGCATGCGCTTCGACCGCCGAAACGCGAGCCGGCCGCGAACGGTCGCTCGTAAGACTCGCTCCGTGCGGGGGGACGGGGTGGGACGTGCGGGTTCGGGGTGGGGGTGATCAAGTAGCGGGGGGGGGGGGGGGGGGGGGGGGGGGGGGGCGGGGCGGGGGTGGTTTTGGGGTGTGGGGGGGGGGGGGGGGGGGGGGGGGGGGGGGGGGGGGGGGGGGGGGGGGGGGGGGGGGGGGGGGGGGGGGGGACGGGGGGTGGGGGGGGGGGGCGGTGGGCGACGGCGGCGGTCCACAGGT
>NZ_JARWOP010000204.1 GCF_029868745.1 Nocardia wallacei
CCGGACATCGGCAATCTCTCGGCGATGGCTCCGACATGTGCCCACTCGATGGGCAGGTTCGCGTGGAAGCTGGCTTCCCCGAACAGCATCAGCAACGACACCGCTCGCAGCGGATCAGCTTCGGCCATCGTCGGCAGCAGCGAGCGCAGCATCGCTACCGCATCCCCCGGCATGCCCGTATGCAGCTCCATCAAAGAGCGCAGCCAGACGGTGTCGCGGCGTAAGGACTCCTCGGGCTGCCCTTCCTGGTCGATCAGCTCGAGCATGAGCGTCGCTTTATCGGAATCCCCGCTGTTCCACCACCCGGTCGCCGAACGGAAATACCGCCGGGAGCGACGCGGGCCGGGTGTACTCAGCTCCGCCGCGCGGGCGAGTAACGCAGCCGAGGTAGCCGAGCTGACCTGGACACCACTGCCGACTTGATCGAGTCGTTCGGCGATCGCGTCGTCCGGGCCGTCGACCGCCTGTCCCAGGTGCCAGGCGGAGCGTTCGGCGTCCATTGCGGTGGATTGCAGCGCCACCGCCAGCGCCCGATGTGCCTCGCGACGGTCCGAAGCGGTGAAATCGTAGTAGACGGCCGAGCGGATCAGAGGGTGACGAAAAGCGACCGTCGCCGCCTCGGTGTCGACGAGTTCATCCAGTAGGCCGAGCTCCGCCACCGACGCCGCATCGAACTCGGCGGCCGCGCGGCTCAGGATGCCGCGCCGCACCTGGCCGGCTGTCGCGATCAAGAGCAGCAGCCGCTGAACCGGCGGAGGATGCCGCCGCACCCGTGCGAGGAAAGCCGCTCGCAAGGTGTCCGCCATGGGCACCGGCGCTGCCGACGATACCCCCGGACGGAGGGCGTCGCCCGGCAACTCGATAATCGCCAACGGATTACCGGCCGTCGCATCCAAGACGACTTCCTGCTGGGCGGGCGACAGGTGCGATCCGGTCCGCTCCGCCAGCAGACGGGCCGCAGCCGCACGATCCAGGGCACCCAACGGCATATCCAGAGCACCGGACAAAGCGACGGCCGATCGTTCGCCGGTTCTCGATGCCAGCACGACCACGATCGGCTCCGTGTCCAGCCGCCTGCCTACGAATTCCAGCACACCCGCCGAGGGGCGGTCGGTCCAGTGCACATCATCGACCGAGCACACCACCGGTTGTTCGGAGGCCAGATCCGACAACAGCGAGAGGGCCGCGAGGCCGACCACGAATCGTTCGGGGGTCGGGCCCGCGGCGAGTCCGAACACAACTCGCAGTGCCGCCGATTGTGGAGTGGGCAACCGGTCGATTCGGTCCAGCACCGGCAACAGCAGTTGATGCAAAGTCGCATAGCCGAATTCGCGCTCGGTTTCCACGCTCGACGCACGCAGCACCCAAGCACCGGACGCCTCGGCCGCGAATTCATCCAGAAGTGCGGTCTTGCCGATTCCCGGCTCCCCGGTCAGATTCACGACGGCACCACGTCCGGTGCGCGCGCGGTGCAACAGGTCGGTCAATACCTCCTGCTCTTTTTCGCGACCGTACAGCACGCCCTGTGTTCAGCTATTTCATGCGATTGAAAGTCATATGGGTGACACCGCTCGGCGAGGAGGTGGCCTCGACCCGGTAGTCCTGCTCGAGTCCCTCCAGGCCCTCCCAGAGGCGCACGCCCCGCCCGAGCAGAATCGGGACCACCACGACGTGCATGTGGTCGATCAGCCCGGCCGCCAGGAACTCACGAATCACGGTAGGACCTCCGCCGATGCGGATATCTTGGCCGTCCGCTGCCTTCCGGGCGGTCTCGACCGCCTCGGCGGGCGAGGCATCGAGGAAGTGGAACGTGGTTCCGCCTTCCATTTCGATCGACGGGCGCGGGTGATGGGTGAGGATGAAGACCGGCGTGTGGAACGGCGGATTCGGCCCCCACGCGCCCTTCCAGTCCGGCTCCTCGTGCCACCCCGGGTGGCCGAACTTCCCCGCACCCATGATCTCGGCGCCGATCCCTCGACCGAATTGCTGCATGAAGCTGTTGTCGACACCGTCGCTACCCCCGGACTTCCACCACTTGGTGTCGAACGCCCATTCGTGCAACCTGTCGCCGGCGTGGCCGAAGTGTGCGTCACGACTCTGGCCCTCGCCGGTGCCGTAGCCGTCGAGCGAAATGGAGAAGTTCTGGACGCGGACCAGTGACACAGCTGAGGCTCCTTCTGAATTCGGTCACGAGATCGCTGCCTCGCCGTCGAGACGATACCCCGATCTCCACAAACGCCATATCGGTGAAATCGCCGGTTCCAAGGTGCCGGAAGGATCACGTTGGCGGCGACATAGGTGCGGTACGCCCTCCACCGCCACCGCCCGCACACCAGCGATCCGGTCCGCTCGCGCCTCATCCGCCGCGCGCCGAGGCGGCCGCGACAGCGAGTCCCGGGGGCCGATGCACGCCGCCAACCACACTCGCCAGACCCAGCTCTGTCGTTGTGATAGTGGCCGAACCCACCGCCGCTGCGTAAGACGCAAATCGCCAGTTGTCGCCTGTCCTGCCCGACTACGCCGCCGCCACCGTCCACGGCGTCCCGTTATCCGTAGTACCAGAAGCCCTTTCGACAGGCATACGACTCCGGCGGGGCGGTGCAACCCCGGTCGGGCCAATTGATGGCCTGTGTCCTGTTCCCTTCACGGGCGAGCGTGGCTTTGGATTGTTGGCACCACTGATAGCTCTGCCCGCCGCACTCGAACCATTTCCAGTTCTCGGCGGACGCGGCCGGGCTCAGAAAGACAAGCGTGGCAAGGCATACTACGAGCATCTCGCCGCTCGCCGCCAGGGCTACGGCGGCCCGCTGCACTATTTTCACAGCACGTTTCCTTTCATCTCTGAAAGGTTGCAGCATAATTCGCTGTCGGGTTGCGCGAATCGGCGGAATCGCCGGTCTCGCCGCGAGGAGAAAATATTACGAGCCGCGTGGTGCCGACATAGTCGCCACAGGTGGCATTCTCTTATTGTGGACAGGCCGGGCACGTGAATAGTTCGCAGAACGACCTGACCAGCTTCGTGGGTAGAGAGCGTGAGTTGGCAGAGTTGGTCGGTGTGCTCCGGAATCGGCGATTGGTCACGCTGACGGGTGTCGGCGGCTGCGGGAAGACGCGCTTGGCAAATCGACTGGCTGCCGAGATCCGGGACCAGTGGCCCGACCCCACCGTGGAGGTCGACCTCGGTCCGCTGGCCGACGCACACATGCTGACCACGACAGTGGCGGCCGCGGCCGGTGTGAGCCTGGAGCCCGGCAGTACGGAACTCGCTGCGTTGACAGCGGCGCTGTCCCGCCGTCGCATGGTGTTGTGGCTCGATACCTGCGAGCACCTGCTGATACCGACAGCGGAGCTGGTGGAGTCGATTCTGACGGAGTGCCCGGAAATCACGGTCCTCACGACCACCCGGGAGCCGCTGGGCATCCGCGGCGAGACCGTGTGGCGGGTACCGCCGCTGCGCCCGCCCGAGTCGACGCGATTGTTCGAAGACCGTGCCTGCCTGGTGGTTCCGGATTTCGACGTCACGCAGGATCCCGAAGGGGTGACGGCGATATGTGCGCGGTTGGATCATCTACCGCTGGCGATCGAGCTCGCGGCGCCATGGGTCCGCGCGCTGTCGCTGTCCCAAATCACCGCGGGCTTGGACCACGCGCTCGAGTTGCTCGTCGAAGGACCTCGTTGTACCACCCCGCGCCACCGGACTCTGATGGCGTCCATGGCCTGGAGTCACGACTTGCTGACCGCGCCAGAGCAGCGGCTGTTTCGCAGGCTCGGAGTGTTCAGCGGTCCTTTCACGCTGGAGGCGGCCGCCGCGGTGGCAGGGGACGAGGAGACGATCGACTCGTTCGGCATCCCCCTGCGCGGTGTGGCCCGACTGCTGGATACCTCGCTACTGCTCACGGTGGAGATGCAGGGGGAACTGCGCTATCGCATGCTCGATACCGTTCGCCAATTCGCTGTGGAACGACTCGAAGCCGCAGGCGAGTCCGACGCCATACGCGACCGACATGTCGACTTCCATCTCGCCTTGGCGGAACGGGCGCAGTGGGGCATGGCTGAAGACCAGGACCGATGGCGCACAGTTCTCGCGGCCCACCGCGCCGATATCGCCACCTGCCTGGACCGTACCGCGACCGGTCCCGAACGTGATCGCGCCCGGCAGCTGGCCGCGGTGATGGCCGAGGCATGGCTGGTCAGCGGTGAAATCGACTTCGGTCGGCGGGCCATCGACCGAGCACTGGCCGCGCGGCCCGACGACCGAACGAGTGTCACCGCGCGACTACACGCCGGACGCGCCTTGTTGGCCATGGCCACCGGGCAGCTGTCGGAAGTCGCGGAAGCAGCCGAGCGTGGCGTGGCCTTGGCCCGCGAGGTGGACGACGAAAAGACCCGGGGGCGTTGCCTTGCCGCGTCGGCGTTCGCGCGCTTCTTCGTCGACTTCGACGACTGCGCGGCGACGGCGGCCGCGGCCCGGGCGGTCGCCACTGCCGGCGGTGATGATTTCGCGGCGGACTGGGCGGGCGTGCTCGAGGCCTACTCCCTGGTGACGCGCGGACGTAACCGCGCGGCGGACGTTCTCGCGCACCGGATTGCCGAGCGCGCACGGCGGCGTCGTGATCGGTTCTGTGGGGGGTTCGCCGCCGGCGTCGGGATATACACCCACCTGACCAACGGCCGCGTTGCCCTCGCGGTCGAGACGGGCAGGCAGGCGATCGAGCTGGCCGCTCCGCTCGGTGACTACTTCGCCACCGGCACGCTGTCGGGCAACACCGCGCACGCGCTGGCGGTGTCCGGCGATCTGGCGGGTGCATTGCGGCTGTTGGAACCCCTGGTGGACGCGCTGAGCAGGGCCAAGGAGGCCGACGCCGTCGGCCTGGTGGTCCCGCTGGGGCTGACCCATCTATGGCTGGGCGACCTCGACGAGGCGCTCGGCTGGTTCACACGGGGCGTGGACCGCTTACAGCATCGGACTACGGACTGGACCGCAGCCAGATGTGTCCCAGGCTTGGTAGGCGCGCTGCGGCGTCTTGGACGAACACGGGAGGCGGAGCAGTGGGCCACGCGTGGACACCGCCTGCTGGCAGATTTCGGTGCGCCGTACGAACTCGCCGACCTGTTCGACGAGCATGCCCGCCTGGTGTCTGCCGAAAGAGCGCAGGCGCGCGAACTTCGTCTACAGGCACTGGTCGTGCGGCGAGACAATGGATTGTCGCTGGGTAACGCGACGACTCTGGACGGACTGAGCGAGCTCGCATTCGACGGCGGCAACCCCGACGAGGCACTCCGGCTCGCCGCGGTCGCCGACACCATCCGCTCCACGATGGGACACCCGCGACCGCCGGACGACGCGCGGTCACATGCTCAGCTCGTCGCGCGCATACGGACGGAAATCGGCACGGCGGAATTCGAGGAGATCTGGCAGCGCGGCCAGGGGTCGGACCCGGACCTGGTGCTACACGCCCTCGTCCGCGGGCGGGGACCCCGCGGCGCCGGCGAGGGCGTACTCGGCTTGCTGACACCGACCGAGGTGGAGGTTTCGGCGCTGGTGGGGCAGGGGCTGAGCAACCCCGAGATAGCCGATCGACTGTACATGAGTCGGAGCACCGTAAAGGCACACCTGGCGCACGTGTACGCCAAGCTCGGCGTACCGAACAGGACGGCACTGACCTCTCTGCTGCGGGACCAGGACACCCGCGCCTGAACCTCCCGTCCGCTCGGAATAGCCACGTGGCCGATGCTTTCGGGCACGTCCGCGAACGAACGTCATGGAATCAGTGCTCCATCGACGACAGAGGAATGATCATGGGAACGACCGACAATGTGCTGGCCCTGTGCCGACGCTGGGTGACAGCGGAGCTGGCCGGCGACGCCACGCTGCTCGACCGACTCGGGACCGACGACTTCACGCTTGTGGGTCCGGCCGGGTTCGTATTGGACCGCACCCAGTGGCTCGCTCGGTTCGCACCCGGCGCCCTGCGTATCGATCGACTGGACTGGGCGCCCGACTCCGTGCGCGAGTACGGCGACGCAGCGGTCGTCGTCGGCATTCAGGGCCAGGAGGCATCGTTTGCCGGGCGTCGTGCCGACGGCCGGTTCCGGGTGACTCACACGGCGGTCCGGCAAGACGGCGAATGGCTACTCGCCACCATCCAGTTCAGCCCGCTCGGTGTGGCCGGTCCCCTCGCCGCCGCCCCGCAACAGGAAGCAAGCGCACGATGAGCATGGATTCAACCGCGATCGAAGAACAACGGCCCCCTGTTCCGGACGTCGAAAAATTCGTTCGGTACACGCACCTCGACAAGTCGTACGGGTATCTGCCCGGTATGCGCGAGGCGCAGCCCACCCTCTTCGGGCTCTCGCCGGAAAGCTATCAGGCGGCCCGGGAGCGATTCGCCCGCGCAGCGCGGGAGGCAGCCGAAGTGCTGCTGGCAGGCGCCGACGAGACAACTGCGATAGACCGCTGGACCGTTACGGGGCCGAGTACGGTACTGGTAGTGGGCGACAGTCTCACCGACGACCTGCAGTCCTGGGTCGAGATACTCCGTGCCGCACTCGGTCTGCGTCGACCCGATCATGCGGTGCGACTGGTAAACGGCGGCCTCTCGGCCCACACCTCCGCCATGATTCTGCGATCCTGGCCGGCGACGTTGGCAGCCGTGAAACCCGACGTCGTCGTATGCGCGCTGGGTGGGAATGATGTGACACGGGTCGGGCCCGGCGCGCGGAAGACCCAAGTGAGCATCGATGAGTCGCTCGCCAACCTGTCGGAACTGCGCCGGATCGCGCAGACTCTGGTCTCGCCGCGGTGGATCTGGGTCACGCCGGCGTCCGTCGACGAAGACCGCGTCGCCGGATTTCCGCCGTTCCGATTCGGGCACTCGTCATGGGCCAACACGGATGTGCGGCTGCTCGTCGACGGGATTCGCGGCCTCGGCGGCCCGCTGGTCGATTTGACCACCGTATTCGGTATACCTGCGGCACCGGACCTCGTGGGCGACGACGGCGTCCATCCCACGCTCGCAGGCCAACTCGCCATCGCCCGGGCAGCAGTAGCTCCGCTCGCACAAGCCTGCGAACGAAGGCAGTGATCGCGGTGTCCACTCGCATTTCCGAAGCGAACACCGGATTCCGCGGTGATGACCGGAGCTTGATCGCCGCTCTGTGTGGCTTCCTAGCGCTGTTCGTACTCTCCGTGGCCGTGCCGTCGATATCAGGGGGCGGGACCATGCCGACGCCGGGAGCGCCCACCATGGACCTCCAGCAGTGGGCAGGCCACCGTCCAGCGGTGATCGCGGCGGGGGCGCTGATGATGGCGGCCGCGGGTGCGGTTGCCGTATTCGGCAATCTGCTCGGTCGCCGACTCGCGACCGCAGGGTCAGCCGGCCCCCGCCCCAATTTGGCCCCCGGCGCCGCGGTAGCCGCCGCGGTAGCGCTCGCAGCCGGTTGTGTGGCTGTCGTCCTGCGCCGGATCCCAGGGACCACAGCATACCCCCCCCCCAATGCGCCACAGGGCCGCCCCC
>NZ_JARWOP010000205.1 GCF_029868745.1 Nocardia wallacei
CCCGCACCCCAGCCGGGCGGCTAGATCGCGCGATCGTTCCGGGGCCCCACCGGAAATCCGGTGGGCCCCCTTTCCTTTTCAGAACAGTGTGAGCGATTCCGACGGCTCGGGCTGCTCGGGCGCGGCCGGCTTCGGCGCCACCGGTGCGGGTGGCGCCGCCACCGCGCCGACCGGCACCAGCGGAGGCAGGTCGGAGATGCCGGACGCGGCGGCATCCGGTGTCGCCGCGGCCGCCCGCGCGGCCTCGCCCGCGAGCTTGTCGGCCTGCTCGTTGAAATAGTTGCCGACGTGCCCGCGGACCCAGCGGAACCGGACCGGGCCCGGCCGGGAGGCGATGTGGTGGTCGATGTGCTGTACCAGCTCGACATTCTTGACCGCGCCGCCCGTCGAGGTGCGCCAGCCGTTGAGCCGCCAGCCCGAGATCCATTCGGACGCGCACTTGATCGCGTACAGCGAATCGCTCTCGATGAGCAACGGCTCGGGCCCGGGGTGCGCGACGATCGCCTCCAGTACCGCACGTAGCTCGGCCACCTGATTGGTACCACTGGCCGCGCCGCCGCTGGCCGTGGTGCCCTGATGATCGACCCAGGCCCAGCCGATGGCGCCGCCCGGATTGCGCAGGCAGGATCCGTCCGTGCTCACGATGATCATGACCGGTACCCTACGCAATCCGACCGACAAGATCGGTATCGTGGAATTGCTCTATCTCCCTGCGTAATTGCGATTCGCTGCGCCGGACCGCCGTACGGACCGCGGCGTCGATCAGCCGCGCGCTCGAGCGCCCGGTCACGCCGCGGGCCGGACGGTAGTCGGCCTCCGAGGTCAGTACGGACCGTCCGTAGCCGAGCGGATCGAAACGCAGCGTCAGGGTGCCCAGCGCAGGCGCCACCTTCCCCGGCCGGCGCCTGCGCAGCGTGTACCCGATGACCGCGTTGTGGCGGTACTCGCTGATGACACACTCGACCGCGGAACGCCATAGGCCCAGGCGGACGGTGGCGGTGAACAGCGCCTCGGGCCCGTGGCCGGTCTCGCCGACCGGCTCGAAGGCCGCGACGCCGAACATCCAGTCCGGCACGTACACGTGGTTGTCCGTGTACGTGAACGCGACCTCCACCGGCGCACCGACATCGCTCGCGTACCTGATGTGGCCCATAGGCTGCTCCCTGTTCCACGGCTGCCGACAAAAGTACTACAGGAATCCTCTTTATTGAACGGTTATCGGCAAACCGGGGACGATCGATCAATCGTCCAATCGATCGGCGATGTGGTCGGCGATCGGCAGCGCCGACGTGGCCGCCGGAGACGGCGCGTTGAGCACGTGCACCGAGCGCGGGGTGCGTTCGATCAGGAAGTCGTGTGCCAGTGTGCCGTCCGGCAGCACCGCCTGTGCGCGAATGCCCGCCTCGCGCGGCAGCAGATCGGCGAGGGTCAGCTCCGGGCAGTATTTTCGGCACTGCGCCAGATAGCCGCGCCGGAACAGCGAATTGCGCAGTTCCCGCAGTCCGGTGCGCACATTACCGGCCGCGACGCGGTGAAAGCCCCGGTAGCCCAGCACTTCTCGGGCATCGCGCAGATCGAGGCTGCCCTTGCGATAGCCTTCGCGGGCCAGGCCCAGGACCGCGTTCGGGCCCACGGTCAGCCCGCCGTCGACGGTCGGGCTCAGATGCACGCCGAGGAACGGCAATTCGGGGTCCGGAATCGGATAGATGAGCGTGCGCACCAGATCCGAGCGCTCCGGCGGCAGTTGGTAGTACTCGCCGCGGAACGGCACGATCCGCAGGGCGATCGGCAATCCGGCCAGCCGCGCCATGCGATCGGCCTGTAGTCCGGCGCACACCACCAGGCGGCGGGTACGCCAGGTACCGGCGGGGCCGGAAACCGTTACCGCGTCGGTGTTCTCGTCGATCGCGGTGATCTCGGCGCCGAGCATGATGTCGCCGCCCGCGGCGCGCACCCGCTCGGCCAGCACCTCGGTCACGCGGGTGTAGTCGACGATGCCGGTGTCGGGTACGTACAGGGCGCCGACACCGGTGACATGCGGCTCCCGCCGCGCCAGTTCGGCGGCGTCGATCCGTTCCACCTCGACGCCATTGGTCACCGACCGCTCGTACAACGCCAGCATGCGCTCGTGTTCGGCGGCATCGGTGGCGACCAGCAACTTTCCGCACACCCGGTGCGGGATGCCGTGTGCGGCAGCGAATTCCTTCGTCCACCGCGCACCCCGGCGGCAGTAGCGCGCCTTGAGACTGCCCGGCTCGTAGTAGATCCCGGAGTGGATCACCCCGCTGTTGTGGCCGGTCTGGTGTGCGGCGAGCGCCGTTGCCTTCTCGACCAGCAGTAGGCTCGCGCCCGGCCGCCGCTCGAGGATCCGGCGTGCGGTCGCCACTCCGACGATGCCGCCGCCGATCACGCAGTAGTCGTACACGCCAGCAGTCTCACACAAGACCGGGCGGGGCCGACTGCGTCAGGCCGTCTCGTTGTCACCCTCCGGCACGATGGCGGGGCGGGCGTGCCGCTGCCACCGCACGTCGTGCTGACCGAGCCGCGGATCCGACACGGCGAAGGTCACTTCGCCGCTCTTGGTGTCGAGATCCGTACGCAGCCGGGTGATTTCGTTCGTGGTGCGCCGCGAACCGTCGCCGAGGCGGTCGGCGAAAACCGTGAACACATTCGTGTCCACGGTCATCGAGACCGAATCCGGTTGGCCGGTGGCGACATTCGCGCCGACGTAGGTATTGCCGGGCAGCGGCAACTGCCCGCCCATTCCGGGCCGCCGCACCGGCGCCTGCGCGGGCACGGCGGGCGCCACGGCCCGATCGAGCACGCGGTCCGGCTCCGCGGCGGGCGGCGGCATGACGGGCTGCGCCGGGAGCGGGCGGCTCTCGGCCACCAAGCCCACGAGACCGGAAACCGCTGTGCCGCGCGGGAATTCGCGGGCGGGCGCGGATTCCGGCGTCCCGGCGGGCGGCGCGGCCGCGGGCGCGGGAAGTTCGGCGGCGGGCGGCCGGGTGGACTCGGCGATCTGATTGACGATGTAGGTGCCGGCGGCGACGGTCAGTCCGATGGAGGCCATGCCGGCGAAGACGATGGCGGTGTGCTGGAAGATCTGGGCCGGTTGCCGACTGCTGCGACGTTGCGTAGCTGGGTGTTGCGACATCACGGTGCGTCCTTTCCGTTCCCCTTGTTCCCCGCTACGGGCGTCGACCCACACCGTTGAAAGTCGTTCGCATGTCCAGGCTACTGTGCCGCGCGGTACCTCATCGGGCGGGTGCGGTCAAGATCACAACACCATCCGCCGCACATGCGTCTTTCGGAGTGCAATTTCCACCCGCTGACCCGGCAATCTCCGGCATCGAGGGGCAAAATCCCGATATCGGGAGAAATCCGACTACTTTGTGTGGCAGGCGTTTCCAGTCGAGAACGCCTGGGTAAACAGTCATCTAGCTGGCGGAGCGCTTGCTTCGACTGCCAACTCTTACCTCCGGCCAATGGCGTCCGGTCGGCACAGGCACGGCGCACCCAAAGTCGGCGCCCGCCAGCTCCCAGCGTGCCGCAACCGCCCCGCGACCCCCGCCTTCGGACCGGCCTTACGCGAATTGCCCTGCGGCACGGCCCGATCCGGCGGGCCCGGCGAAGGCCTGCGCGATGGTCAACCATTCGGCGGCCTCGGCCCCGACGGTCGTCAGCGTCAGATCGTCGCGGTGGCGGCGTTGCGTCACCAGCAGACAGAAATCCAGGGCGGTGCCGGAAACTCGCTGGGCGGCGTCCGCCGGGCCCCAGCTCCACGTCTCCCCGCCCGGTCCGGCCAGGTCTATGCGGAACTCCGTGCTGGGCGCGGTCCGCCCGTGCACCAGATAGGCGAAGTTCCTGGTGCGCACGCCGATATGGGCGATATTGCGCAGCCGCGCGGTCGCGGTGCGGCGCACACCCAGCGCGTCGGCCACGTCCTGACCGTGCGCCCAGGTCTCCATGAGCCGGGCGCTGACCATCGACGCCGTGCTCATCGGCGGCCCGAACCAGGGCAGTTTGGTCCCGGCGGGCACGGCGCGCAGCGCGTCGGTGAGTGCCGTGCGACCGCGGCGCCAGCGCTCGAGCAGGGCCGTCGGCGGTGTCGCGGCGGCCTCCTCGGCGGCCTCGTCGACGAAGGTGAAGGCCTTCGGCTCGGCGGCGCGGACCAGCTCGGCGAAGGCCGCGGCATCGGTCGCCGACACCGTCGCGACCTCGTCGGTCCAGGTCAGGTGCGCGACCTGATGGGCGATGGTCCAGCCGGGCGCGGGCGTCGGGTCGGCCCACCGCGCCTCGGGCAGCGGTGCGACCAGCGCGTCGAGTTCCGCGCATTCGGCGTCGAAGTCGGCGAGCAGGGCCTCGAGATCGGCGGAACCCGTCGTGCGCGGTCGGTCCTCGTTCACGCGCCTCAGCATCGCAATCGGGCTCGAAAAATGCAAGCGCGCGTGCTTGTTATTGCCTCACCAGCCGAACAACACCAGGTGCACGCCGCCGACGGCCAAACCGAGCAGTGCGCCGTGTAGGTACAGCAGCCAAGCGTCCTGCTCCACCGACGCGTAGAACATCTCCATGAACTCGCCCGGCGTGAGTTCCTGCAGCTTGCGGGCGGCGAACTCGTCGATCTTCTCGGCCTGCTCCAGCGCGAACGCCTCGTCCTCGACCAGGCTCGGCGCCAGGCCGACCGCCGCACCGGCCGCGCCCACCTTCAGGTTGTCGAACTGGCGGCGGCCGAACGCCGCCCGCACCACCGACGTGGTGGGGCCGAGTTGGCGGTAGATCTCGTCGGCGATGAGACGCTCGATGAGCTGTCGGGTCTTGTCGCCGTTGGGCCCGTCGAGCAACTCGTTCGCCAGGTTGGGGAGCGTCAGCACCTGATAGGCCAGGATGTGGGCGAGGTCCGCCGCGGCCTGCGGCTGCCGCTTGGCGAGCAGCGCCTGCTTCCACAGATATCGGTAGCGCGGCTGCGGATCGCCGGGCTCGAACACCATCTTGATCGCGAAGACGTTGACGATCACGCCGATCGCCGCGGCCGCCGCCAGGATGATCAGCCACGCCGGAATCCAGCCGATCACCGGAATGTCGTGGTGCACCTGCAGATACAGCGCCAGCAGCAGCCCGAACGGCGCGCCCAGCAGCCCGATGCGCACCATGAAGCGCAGTTCGGGCGCCGCGATCGTGGTGGTGAGGTCCTTGAGGATGAACGGATTGGTCTGCAGGTAGCGGATCACGAAGCTCTTGATGTCGATGAGCTGATCGACATTGTCGCCCAGCCGCTCGAAACCGCGGCGGGTCAGCGCCGGCAGCTCTCGCTCCACCCGCTGGTAGAGGATCTGCCGGGCCGAGCGCGGCACCGCACGCCACAGCTCCGGATTCTCCCGGTACATCATCTCGTCCACGATCGCCCGCACCTGCTTGCGGGCCACCTCGGCGATGTAGTCGGCGATCCCCTCCAGGTCGAGTTCGTGGATGAAATCCCGCGGACTGCCGATCCGCATGATGGCCATGTCGACGCAGATGCTGGCCATCTTCTCCGCGCGGGCCGGAATGAACCCCTGGAAGCCCAGCCGTTTCCCGTCGCCGGAGAACGTCGGCAGCACCTGCACCCGGCGCGGGAAGTACGGATACAGCAGGGGCAGACCGGGAATCCGGATGCCGCGGAAGTAGACCGGCCAGAACAGCATCAGCACGCCGGTCCAGTTGGTGAGCCAACCGGCGATCGCGCTGAAGACCGGGAACGTCACCAGATCCACGACGAACTTCGACTGGCCGGTCAACTGCTCCCAGTCGATGAACACTCCAGCCGCGAGTGTCGTCATCGTCTGGGTCCCCCTAGAGCCGTACGGAGATTTCGGACGAGCCTATCCCGAAACCGGACAGGCGGGCACGGGTGGCCGCTACGGCTTCAGCACGATGCGGATCGGGTTGCCCTGCTTGGCTTCCAGCGCGTGCACGGCCTTCTCGGCGTCCGCCAGCGGCACCACGGCGCTCACCGAGCGGGCGAAATCTATGCGGTGCAGGCTCTGCAGCCGCACCAGCTGATCGACGTGCTCCGGCGACGAGCCGTAGTGCCCGCGCAACTGCTGCCCGAAGAAGCTGAACGCGGTGCCGCCGGTGACGGTGATCGGCTTGTCGGTCAGCCCGACCAGCACCAGCCGCCCGCCGGGACCCAGGCACACCACCGCCTGCTCACGCACCGCCGCGACGCCCGCGAAGTCGAATGCCGCGGCCAGGCCGGTGCCGTGGGTGGCGGCGTAGATCTTCGTGCGCAGATCCGGCTCGGCGGGATCGAAAGCCAGGTCGGCCCCGAACTCCAGGGCGCGTTGCCGCGCGGCCGGGAGCGGATCCACCGCGATGATCGGGGCCGCGCCGACCAGGCGAAGCAACTGGATCGCGTGCGCGCCGAGCCCGCCCACGCCCCAGACGCCGACCGGTTCGGCGGGCCGGACCTCCGCGGTGGTGGTGATCGCGGCCCACGGCGTGGACACCGCGTCGGGGATGAAGCAGGCCTGCTCGAACGGCAGATCGTCGGGAATCGGCACCAGCGTGTCGGTGCGGGCCAGCGCGTATTCGGCCCAGCCGCCGTCGTAGTCGACGCCGCGCGTGTAGACCGCGCCGTTGCGCTGCTCACCGGCCTGCAACAACACCCGGTCCCCGACCTTCGGCCCGGTCACGCCCGGCCCGAGGGTGTGGACGGTGCCCGCCACCTCGTGGCCCAGCGTGACCGTGTCGCCGTTGAGGAACAGCGGTGTCAGCGTTCCGTCGATGAGGTGCACGTCGGACAGGCACACGCCCGCCGCCTCGACCTTGATCAGCACATGATCGGGCCCCGGCTCCGGCACCGGGACCTCCGCCAGCTCCAGTCGGCGTTCCGGTCCCAGGTGAAGGCGTCCTGCCAGCATCATCGGCTCCTCGCGGTGGTCGTCGGTCGCCGTACCCGTGTGCGGCGCTGGACATTTCCGTCCGCACCCGATTCAACACCTCACCCCGCCGGGAAGTACACGACCTCCCACAGGCGCTCGTCCCGGATCGGCGAAATATCCGGCGTGGGATCAGGGGCTCAGCAGGTGGTGGACACGGGCCGCTTCGCGGGTGAGGTGGGCGTGTTCGGGGAGCGTGGTGGCGGCTCGGGCCGCCTCGGCGTACAGCGCGGCGGCCTGTTCGAGGTCGCCGGCGCGTTCGTGGAGGTAGGCGCGGGCGGCGGTGTGGCGGGGCAGGTCCGGGTCGAGTTCGGCGAGGGCGGCGAGTCCGGCCCGGGGACCGTCGGCCTCGCCGACCGCTACCGCGCGGTTCAGGCGGACCACCGGGCTGTCGGTCAGCCGGAGCAGTTCGTCGTACCACTCCACGATCTGCACCCAGTCCGTCTCGGCGGTGCTCGGGGCGTCGGCGTGCAGGGCGGCGACGGCGGCCTGGGCCTGGTATTCGCCCAGCCGGTCGCGGGCCAGCGCGGCCTGCAGAATCAGCACGCCCTCGGCGATCAGGCCGGTGTCCCAACGGGTTCGGTCCTGTTCGGCGAGCGGCACCAGGCGGCCGTCGGGCGCGGTGCGCGACGCCCGGCGAGCGTGGTGCAGCAGCATCAGCGCGAGCAGCCCCGACACCTCGGGCTCGTTGGTCGTGGCCGCGAGCTGGCGGGTGAGCCGGATGGCCTCGGCCGCCAGGTCGACGTCCCCGCCGTAGCCCTCGTTGAAGACGAGGTAGAGCACGCGCAGCACCGTCGCGAGGTCGCCGGGCCGGTCGAGCGGCAGGTCCGCGATGCGCCGCTTGGCCCGGCTGATCCGTTGCGCCATGGTCGCTTCGGGGACGAGATAGGCCGTGGCGATCTGCCGGGTCGTGAGTCCGCCGACCGCGCGCAAGGTCAACGCGACGGCCGACCCCGCGGGCAGGGCGGGGTGCGCGCACAGGAAGTACAGCCACAGCGTGTCGTCCGTGGCGGGCACCGGACCTGCCGGGGGCTCGTCCTCCACGGCGAGTTCCCTTCCGCGCCGTGATGTTTCGGCGCGGGTCGCGTCGAGGAACTTGCGCCATGTGACCGCGACGAGCCACCCCTTCGCATCGCGCGGCGGGTCGTCCGACCACGTTTCCAATGCCCGGATCAGCGCCTCCTGCACGGCGTCCTCGGCCGCGGCGAAGTCGGCCCCGCGGCGGACGAGGACGCCGATCACCGCGGGCACGAGTTCCCGCAGCAGTGCCTCGTTCACTCGGTGACCGTGGGCAACTCGGAGAAGAACGGTCGTACCTCGAGCCACTCCTGGATCGGCCGCCCGCCCGCGCCCGGGGCCGCCGACAGCTCTCCGGCCAGTTCGAGCGCCCGCTCGTAGGTCTCGACGTCGATGGTCACCCATCCGGCGATCAGATCCTTGGTCTCCGCGAACGGGCCGTCGGTGACCGGCGGGCGGCCCGCGCCGTCGGAGCGCACGAACGCGCCCTGCGGGGCCAGCGCCTGACTGTCGACGAACTCGCCGGTGCCCTCGAGTCGCTTGATGAAGTCCTCCATGTATCGCATGTGGGCCGTGACCTCCTCCGGCGTCCACTGGTCCATCGGCACCTCGTTGGTCGGTGCCGGGGCGCCCCGGTAGTGCTTGAGCAGCAGGTACTTGGCCATGATGTTCTCCTCGGTTCGCTGTGGGCTATTTCGGTCGGTCTCAGGCGTGCTGGCGTTCGGCCCGCCGCTGGACCAGTTCCTCGACCGCGCTGGGCAGCGTGGTCTCGAAGTCGATGAGCTTGGCCCAGGTCGGGGTGATGACGATCCGGACCATGCCGTCGTAGAGCGAGCGGACCTCGGCCTCCCACACCACCCGCTGCTCGGGCGTCATCTCGTAGCTGCCGTTCATCTGCAGGTACTCCTCCGGGATGCCGTCCACCACATCCAGTTCCTCCACGCGACCGCGGAGGAGCAGGATCTGCGGCGGATGCACCTCGGTGTCGATGGTCAACGCGACCTCGGGATTGTGCCGCAGCGAAGCCAGCTTCGGGGCATTCTTCGTGGTGCAGACGACGATCCGGGAGCCGTTCCAGACGAAGGCGATCGGAATATTGCGGGGCGTGCCGTCCTTGGCCACGTAGGCCATCCGGAGCAGATCGCGGGCCAGCAGCTCCTGGCTGATCGGTCGGTTCAGGATCGCGGTGATCTCGTTCTGCTGCATGATGGTCGCTCCTTCGTCGGTGTCGTCGAGGCCCGTTCGGCTGCTCGTACCCCTGGGACGGAGCCGTTCGGGAGTTCTCGACGGCCTTGGCGAAAAACTTTCGACTATTTTTCGGACCGGCGTTCGCCGGGGGCGAACAGCAGGTCGGAACAAGGACGGGGGGTATGAGGTTGAGTAGGTGACGCTCAACTCTGGAAGGGGCTGAAACCTGTGACTACCCCACAACGCCTACCGGTGCTGTTCCTGACCGATCCGGTCGTGCTGCCGGGCATGGTCGTGCCGATCGAGCTGGACGAGTCGGCGCAGGCCGCCATCGACGCGGCGCGGGCCGCGAACCTGGATTCCGTGTTGCTCGCGCCGCGCCTGTCCGAGGGCTACGCCGCCTACGGCGTGGTCGCGACCATCGAGCAGGTCGGCCGGATGCGCGGTGGCGCACCCGCCGCCGTGCTGAAGGCCGAGCAGCGCGCGAAGATCGGGCACGGCGTGACCGGTCCGGGCGCCGCGCTCTGGGTCGAGGCCGAACCGGTCGAGACCGCCGCGCCCGACGGCCGCACGAAAGAGCTTGCGGCCGAATACAAGAAGCTGGTCGTGTCCGTACTGCAGCGCCGCGAGGCATGGCAGGTCATCGACGCGGTGAACCGGCTGACCGACCCCTCCGCGCTGGCCGACACCGCCGGCTACGCGCCCTACCTGACCGACGAGCAGAAGCGCGAACTGCTCGACACCCCGGACGTCGCCGCCCGCCTGAACACGTTGATCGGCTGGACCAAGGACCACATCGCCGAGGTCGAGGTCACCGAGAAGATCAGCGAGGACGTGCGCGAGGGGATGGAGAAGTCCCAGCGCGAGTTCCTGCTGCGCCAGCAGCTCAACGCGATTCGCAAGGAGCTGGGCGAGAACGAGCCCGACGGCGCGGACGACTACCGCACCCGGGTCGAGACCGCCGACCTGCCCGACAAGGTCCGCGAGGCCGCGCTGCGCGAGGTCGACCGGCTCGAGCGCGGCAGCGACCAGAGCCCGGAGGCGGGCTGGATCCGCACCTGGCTGGACACCGTCCTGGAACTGCCGTGGACGGTGAAAACCGAGGACTCGACCGACATCTCGGCCGCCCGCGCGGTGCTGGACGCCGATCACCACGGTCTGGACGAGGTGAAGGATCGCATGGTCGAGTACCTGGCGGTGCGGGCCCGGCGGGCGGCGCGCGGCCTGGAGGTCGTGGGCGGTCGCGGTTCCGGCGCGGTGCTGGTGCTGACCGGTCCGCCCGGTGTCGGCAAGACCTCGCTCGGGGAGAGCGTGGCGCGGGCGCTGGGCCGCAAGTTCGTGCGCGTCGCCCTGGGCGGTGTGCGCGACGAGGCGGAGATCCGCGGGCACCGGCGCACCTACGTCGGGGCGCTGCCCGGCCGCATCGTGCGGGCGGTCAAGGAGGCGGGTTCGATGAATCCCGTTGTCCTGCTGGACGAGATCGACAAGGTCGGCGCCGACTTCCGGGGCGACCCGGCGGCCGCGCTGCTGGAGGTGCTGGACCCGGCGCAGAACCACACGTTCCGCGACCACTACCTCGATCTGGATCTGGACCTGTCCGACGTGCTGTTCATCGCGACCGCGAACGTCATGGAGACGATCCCCGGCCCGCTGCTGGACCGCATGGAGCTGATCACCGTCGACGGATACACCGAGGACGACAAGGTGGCCATCGCCCGCGACTTCCTGGTGCCCCGGCAGCTGGAACGCAACGCGCTGACCGCCGACGAGGTGACCATCACCGACGAGGCGCTGCGCGAAATCGCCGCGAACTACACCCGCGAGGCGGGTGTACGGCAGATGGAGCGGTTGATCGCGAAGGCCTTGCGCAAGGCGGCGACTCGGCTGTCGGGCGGCGAAACCCTCGGCTACGACCCGGAATTGGGCTACGACGCGCTGGTCGAAGCCGAAACGCCCGCTGTCCCTTCACCTTCCGAGCCACTCACCATCGGTCTCGGCGACTTGAAGGACTACCTGGGCCGCCCCCGGTTCACCCCGGACTCGGTGGAACGCACCGCGGTCCCGGGCGTGGCGACGGGCCTGGCGGTGACGGGCGCGGGCGGCGACGTCCTCTACATCGAGGCCAACGCCGCCGAGGGCGAGCGCGCGCTCACCCTGACCGGACAGCTGGGTGACGTCATGAAGGAGTCCGCGCAGATCGCCCTGACCTATGTGCGCTCGCACCTGGAGGAGATCGGCATCGAGCCGAAGATGCTGGACCGCAACATCCACATCCACTTCCCCGCGGGCGCGGTGCCCAAGGACGGTCCGTCTGCGGGCGTCACCATGGTCACGGCCCTGGTGTCGCTGGCGCTGGACCGGCAGGTGCGTGGCGATGTCGGCATGACCGGCGAGGTCACGCTGAACGGCCGGGTGCTGCCGATCGGCGGCGTGAAGCAGAAGCTGCTGGCCGCCCAGCGCGCCGGGCTGAAGACCGTGTTCATCCCGGCCCGCAACGAGCCGGATCTGGACGAGGTCCCGGCGGAAGTGCTGGCGGCGCTGGATGTCCGGCCCGTCGCCGACGTGGCGGAGATCCTGGCCTACGCCATCGAGCCGGTCGCCGAACCGGCCTACGATCGGCCGCTGGCCGCCTCCGCCTGATCACCGCCTGATCCGGTCCGGAGACCGAAAAAGGGGCCGTGCACGAGAGTGCACGGCCCCTTTTCACGTTGACCTAAGCGACATCCGTCCCCTGCGGGACGGCCACCACCTCGGGCGCCGGGACCACGGTCTCGACGGAAGCCGCTGCGGCACTGCGCTTCTCGCGCCGCAGCCGCCACAGCAACACCCCCGACCCGGCCAGCACCACCGCGTAGATCAGGACGTAGGCGTTCATCAGCACCGGCGCGATCGTCCACCACGGCGGCAGCAGGAATATCCCGACGCTGACCCAGGTGGGGCTCCACTGATAGGTCCACGCCCCGATCGAGAGCACCAGGGCCACGGCGGCGATCCACCACACCGGCCGCGTCTGCGCCCGATGCGCCAGATAGACCAGCAGCGGCACGAACCACACCCAGTGATGTCCCCACGCGAACGGCGAGATCGCGCACGCCGTCATCCCCGCCACGGTGACCGCGAGCAGCCGTTCACCGTGCCGGTGCAAGGCCGCCGTGACGGCCAGGCTCAGCAGCGCGACACCGCCCGCCACCAGGATCCACAGCCACATCGGCGCCCAATGCGTACCGAGCAGATGCGCGATCGCGCCGCGAATGGACTGGTTCGCCGGATGCGCGTCCTCGCCGATCCGATTGGACTGGAAGAACGTCGACGTCCAGTACTGCCGCGAATCTCCGGGCAGCACCAGTCCCGACAGCACGATGGTGCCCAGGAACGTGCCCGCCGCCGTGAGGGCCGAGCGCCACTGCCGCATCGCCACGAACTGCACCACGAAATAGAGCGGAACCAGCTTGATCCCGGCCGCCACACCGACGCCGATCCCGCGCAATCGGCTGCGGTCGCCGCGCGAGAAGTCCCACAGCACCAGCGCCATCAGCATGAGGTTGATCTGCCCGTAGTACAGCGTGGTCCGCACCGGTTCGATGAACACGAGGGTGAGCGCCAGCAGCGCGCTGACCGCCGCGAGCCGCCGGTCGAAGCGGTAACCGAGCATCCGCCAGCTCAGCACGATGCAGGCGAACAGCACCGCGAGATTGATCCCCATCCACGTATTGGTGACCCAGCCCCAGGGAAACAGGGCGATGGGGATGAACGCCAGCGTGGAGAACGGCGTGTAGGTGTAGAGCAGGCCGAAGAACGTGGACTCCGTGTAGAGCGGATGGCCGTGCAGGATCCGCCAGGCGCCGTCGCGATAGATGTGGGCGTCGAGCCCGCCGTCCAGGATGCCCGCCCTGTCCAGCCACGGGTCGACCATCGTGAACACCAGCACGACCGCCAGCACGGCGGTGCCGGCGAGCGCGAACAGGGTGATGCGCAGGTGCGACAGCTCGGCCGGCCGCGGGCCGTATTCGATTTTTTCCTCACTCACCTGCTATCACTTCGTTCCCCGACCTGTCGCATGTCCGTTGCCGAGTTCCCAACCTAACTACTCGGTCGGATCTCTACATGCCCCGGTTGCCGGGGGCCGAATCGTGGCGTACGCCACCGGCACGCCGGCGACGGCCGGAGTGCGGGAATTCAGTTGCCGCCGGACAGTTCTCGTTCCACCGCGCGCGTGGTGCCCTGGGCGGCGGCGACCAGCACCGATTCGCCGTCCTCGGTCTCGGCGAAGATCTCGCACCGGCACACCGCCTGCCGCCGGGTGGCGCCGGTGCACTGCGCCTGCGCGCGCAGCCGGACACCGCTCGCCGGGCGCAGATAGGTGATGGTGAAGCCGCCGGTGAGCACGTTCGGACCGAGGGCGAGCGCGGCGGCGTAGGTCAGCGCGTTGTCGGCGGCGTAGGCGAGCACGCCGCCGTGCACGTAACCGAATTGCTGGCCGTGGTCCGGGCGGAGCGGGATCACCAGGGTGATCCCGCTCTCGTCGTAGGCGGTGATCTCGGCGCCGACCAGGCGGCTGAACGGCTGGGCGGCGAGCACCGCGCGGGCGGTGTCGATATCGAGGGCGGTCGTCATCGGTCGGCTCCGGGTTCGTCGTCGGGTCGGGGTGCGCGCAGCGCCTGCCAGGCCGCGCGGGCCAGTTCGGGCGCCACCTCGGCGGGGGCCGTGCGGATCTCGCCGCCCAGCCAGTGCCGGGAGTACTCCTGCGCCGGGCCCAGCCACAGCGCGTAGAGCAGATCGAATTCGAGGTCACGCACCGCGCCGTAGCCGGCGTGGGTGCGCCACCAGCGGGCCACATCGCGCAGGAACTCGCGGTTGCTGTCGCTCTCGCGGACACCCGGGGGCCGGGCCGAGGTCAGCACCTTCGCGCGGTACTGGTTCTCGGTCACCCAGCGCAGATGCTCGACCACCCCGGCGGTGACCCCGGCCCGGGCGTCGGCGCTGTCGCCGACCGCCGCCCAGAAATGGCGCTGGTAATCGGCCAGCGCGTGCGCCCACACCTGCCGATACAGCTCCGACTTGTCCGGGAAGTGGTGGTACAGCGCCCCCACGCTGGCCCCGGCGGCATCGCGGATCTGCGTGAGGGTGGCGTCGAGCGCCCCGTTCTCCGCGAACTGCCGCTCGGCCGCCAGCAGCAACCGATCTCGAATCTTCACAAACAGAATTTAGTTCGGTAATCACGGATAGTGCAATACCTACGGACCGGGCAGACTGTTTTCATGCCTCGATGGCTGCTGCACGTGGATCTCGACCAGTTCCAGGCCGCGGTGGAATTCCGCCGCCACCCGGAACTGCGCGGACGGCCGGTCATCGTGGGTGGCAACGGCGATCCCGACGAACCGCGCAAGGTGGTGACCTGCGCGTCCTACCCGGCTCGGGCATTCGGGGTACGGGCGGGGATGGCGTTGCGCGCGGCGGCCCGCAAATGTCCCGAGGCCGTCTTCCTGCCGCTGGACATGGCCACCTACGAGGAGGCGTCGGAGGAGGTCATGTCGCTGCTGCGGACCTTCCCGGGGCGGGTCGAGGTGCTCGGCTGGGACGAGGCGTTCCTGGCTGCCGACGTCGACGACCCGGAGCGGCTGGCCGCCGAGATCCGCGCCGCGGTCGCCACCCTGGACCTGACCTGCTCGATCGGCATCGGCGACAACAAGCTCCGGGCCAAGCTCGCCACCGGCTTCGCCAAGTCCGTCGGCAAGGGTGATCCGGGCGCGGGGGCCCCGGCCGGTTCGCCGACGGGTGTCTTCCGGCTCACCGCCGACAACTGGACCGAACTGATGGCACACCGCCCGACCAGCGCGCTCTGGGGCATCGGCGCCCGCATCGCGAAACGGCTGGCGGACTTGGACATCGAGACGGTGGCGCAGCTGGCCGCCGCCGATCGCGCGGTGCTGGCCGCCGAGTTCGGGCCGTCCACCGGGCCGTATCTGTGGCTGCTCGGCCAGGGCGCCGGTGACACCGATGTGGTTACCGAACCGCGAATTCCGGTGGGCCGCAGCAAGTCCGAGACCTTTCCGCGGGACCTCACCGATCGCGCCGAGATCGGAGCCCAGGTCGAGCGGCTCGCCGCGGAGGTCGCCGAGGAGATGGCGGCGGCCGGGCGCGTCACCCATCGCGTCGGAGTCACGGTGCGCAGCAACACCTTCTACACCCGCACCAAACAGCGCAAGCTGCCCGCTCCCACCACCGATGTGAACGAGATCGTGCAAGCCGCCCGGGAGGTGCTGGACCGGTTCGAACTCGATCGGCCGATCCGGTTGCTCGGTGTTCGCCTCGAACTGGTCCCGCAGTGAGGCCGCCCCCGCCGATCCGAACGGATCGAGCCCGGGCGCGGTTTCGAACCGTATGCGTGCGGCAAGATCAGACAGCAGGACACTTCACGGAAGGCAGCGCATGACCGAGTACCAGACCCTGCGGTTCGAACAGAGCGGCAGTATCGCCCGGATCACCCTGAACAGGCCGACCTCGGCCAACGGCATCGACCACGTGCTCGGCAAGGAGCTGGCGCAGCTGGCGAGCCTGTGTGCCGACGACCCGGCGCTCAAGGTGGTCACGCTGACCGGCGCGGGCAAGTTCTTCTCCGCCGGCGGTGATCTGAAGGCGATGGCCGCGCAGGGCGGTGGCGCCGGGGCGTACGTCAAGGGGCTGGCCGACGATCTGCACCAGGCGATCTCCTCGTTCGCGCGCATGGACGCGCTGCTGATCACCGCCGTGAACGGTGTCGCCGCCGGAGCCGGGTTCAGCCTGGCCGTCACCGGCGATCTGGTGATCGCGGGCGAGTCGGCCTCGTTCACCATGGCCTACACCCGCGCCGGCCTGAGCCCCGACGGCGGCGCCTCCTACTATCTGCCGCGTCTGATCGGGTTGCGCCGCACCCAGGATCTGATGCTCACAAACCGCGCCCTCTCCGCCGGGGAGGCGCTGGACTGGGGCCTGGTGCACCGTGTGGTCCCCGACGACGAACTCCCCACGGCGACAGCGGAACTGGCCGAGCGATTCGCCGCGGGCCCCAAGCACGCCAACGCCAACGTGAAGAAGCTGCTCCTGGTCAGCTCCAGCCACAACTTGGAGGAACAACTCGCCCGCGAGTCCGCCTTCATCTCCACCTGCGCCGACTCCCCCGACGGCCAGGAGGGTATCGACGCCTTCCTGAACAAGCGCACCCCAAGCTTCGACTGAACTCGACGGCGACACATCAAGCGCTTCCGGGGTCGCCGCCCGGCTGTGACGGGGATTCGGACGCACTACGGTGGGTGGCCATGAGCGTCGCTCCGGCCGTGGCACCGGAGTACGGGTCTGTCCGGCGCGGGACGGCGGACGTCCGGCGCGTGCCGCCGATCGCGGTCGCGGCCGTCCTCGTCGTGGCGCAGCTGGGCGTGCGCGGCTGGGTGGCGGGCAGCGGATTCTTCTACTGGGACGACCTCATTCTTGTCGGCCGCGCCGGGACGGAACCGCTGCTGTCCTCGGACCTGTTGCTGCACAGCCACGACGGGCATTTCATGCCGCTGGCCTTCGTCGTCGCCTGGGTGGTCACGGCGGTGGCCCCGCTGGACTGGGCCGGGCCGGTGGTCTCGCTGCTGGTGCTGCAAGCGGCGGCGTCGGTGGCGGTGCTCCGGATGCTGATCGTGCTCGATACGGGCCGGGCCGGGGCGTCCAGCGCTCCGGGGTGGCGCAATGCCCGCTGGAACATCCTGCTGCCGTTGGTCTTCTACCTCTTCTGCCCGCTGACGCTGCCGTCGTTCGCCTGGTGGGCGGCCGCGCTCGACGCCTTGCCGCTGCAAGCGGCGCTGGCCTGGGTGATCGGCGACGCGGTGCTGCTGGTCCGCACCGGACGGCGGCGCTACGCGCTCACGGGCATCGCCGTCTTCGCCGCCGGGCTGCTGTTCTTCGAGAAATGCGTGGTGATCCCGTTCGTCGCGTTCGCCGTGGCCGCGCTGGCCGGTCATATCGACCACCGGTCCGGGGCGATGCGGGCGGTGGTCCGGCGGGCCGCCGCGCTGTGGGCGGGTTCGGCGGTGGTGCTGACTTGCTGGGCGGCCGCGTATTTCGCGGTGCTCGACACCTCCGCCGTCCGCGGCGACCCCGCGAATCTGCGGGACCTGCTGCACAGCGCCACCTCACTGGGCATCGTGCCGACCCTGCTGGGCGGACCGTGGTCGTGGGCCCGGTGGCTGCCGTCCACGCCGTGGGCCGTGCCGCCGGGCTGGGCCGTCGTGCTGTCGTGGATCGCCCTCGGCGGCGCGGTCCTGCTCTCGATCCGGTTCCGCGCGCGCGTGATCCCGGTCTGGATCCTGTTGGCCGCCTACGTAATAGCCGCCCAACTCCCGATCGCCCTGATCCGAGGCGGCCCGAACACCGCCGCCGAACTCATGCAGTCGCTGCGCTACCTCGCCGACGTCGCGGTCGTCCTCGCCGCCGCCGCTGCCCTGTTACTCCGTGCTCACCCCCGGACCCGCCGCACCGCCAGCGGTCCCGAGGCCGCCGCGCCGCCCCTCCATACCGACGATTCGGCGAGCGCCCGCCGGGCCACGTGGCGTGCCCGGGCTCGGGTGGGCGTGGTGGCTCTGACGGTCGCTTTCGTGGCGAGCAGCTTGTGGTCGACGGGGACCTTCACGAGATCGTGGGCGGTCAGCCCGGCGCGGACCTATCTCACCACCGTGCGGGCGGATCTTGCCGAGGGTGGGCCTGCGCTGCTGGACCAGGAGGTGCCGTGGGCGGTGCTGACTCCGCTGGCGTATCCGCAGAACCTGGCCAGCCGAGTGCTGGCGCCCGTCGCCCCCGATGCGTTCGCCGACTCGACGCCGCAATTGCGAATGATCACCGACAGCGGCGAGATCGTCCCGGCGCAGGTGTGGTGGAATCGCGGCATCCGGCCGGGTCCGGAGCCCGGCTGCGGATACCGCATCGAGGGCGAGGCATCGGTGGAACTCGCCCTCGACGGGCCCATGCTCGACAACGGCTGGACCGCCCAGTTGAACTATTTCGCGAACCGGGACGGCCGCGTCGTCGCGGGCATGGAGCACGGCCGCGTCGTCTCCGTGCCGATCCGGGCGGGCCTGCACACGGTGTTCGTCCGGCTGGTCGGCGGCGGGTCCGCGCTCCGGATCGCCTCGCGCACACCAGGACTCGACCTCTGCGTCGGCGCGGGGCCGGTCGGCGTCGCGTCCTACGACCGCTGAGGCGCGCCGACCCTCTATCCTCGGACCCATGCAGTTCTGGGCGATGGTGGCACACGAGACCGACGGCGGCGTGGAACTGGTGCGCGAGGAGGTCGGCGACGATTTCCTCGGTCCCGGCACGGTGACGATCAAGGTGCACTTCTCCAGTGCCAACTTCAAGGACGGGCTGGCCGTCACCCCGGGCGGCGGCGTCGTGCGCGGCTACCCGATCATCCCCGGCATCGACGTGACCGGCGAGGTGGTCGCCTCCGAGGATCCCGCCTTCGCACCGGGCGATCAGGTGATCGCGCACGGCTACGACATCGGTGTCGCACACAACGGCGGCTTCGCCGAATACGCCCGTGTCCCCGCCGAGTGGGTGGTGAAGCTGGACGGGCTGACCACCCGGGAGGCCGCGGCCCTCGGCACCGCGGGCTTCACCGCCGCACTGAGCGTCCAGGCCCTGCTCGACCGCGGCCTGACACCCGACGCGGGCCCGGTGCTGGTCACCGGCGCGACCGGCGGCGTCGGCACCGTGGCGGTGGACATCCTGGCCGGCCTCGGCTTCGAGGTGGTGGCATCGACCGGCAAGACCGATGCGGGTGAGCGGCTGGCCGCCCTCGGCGCGAAGTCCGTGATCGGACGGCTGCCGGAGGATCCGGACGCGAAGCCGCGGCCGCTGGCCAAGGCGCAGTGGGCGGGCGCGGTCGACAGCGTCGGCGGCAAATCCCTCGCGCACGTGCTGAGCACGATCCGCTACGGCGGCACCGCGGCGGCGAGCGGCCTGACCGGCGGCACCGGACTGCCCACCACCGTCATGCCCTTCATCCTGCGCGGCGTCGCGCTGCTGGGCATCGATTCGGTGCAGTTCCCGATCGACCAGCGTCGCGAACTGTGGGCTCGCCTGGGCAAAGACCTGAAGCCGCGGCATCTTTCGGACTACGAGAACTACGCGCCGGTGACCAGGGCGGCCGAGGTCCTCGACGCGATCCGCGCGGGACGCCATTCGGGCCGCACGGTGCTCGGCGTCGCCGGGGAGTTCTGACAGTTTTGGACTGATCTATCTAAAACTGCTACCCTCCTCGTATGGCACGACCCAGGCAATTCGACGAGGAGCGCGCGGTGGACG
The DNA here is from genome assembly GCF_029868745.1 of Nocardia wallacei. Classification (GTDB taxonomy): domain Bacteria; phylum Actinomycetota; class Actinomycetes; order Mycobacteriales; family Mycobacteriaceae; genus Nocardia; species Nocardia wallacei_B. The sequence continues at coordinate 19,452 of NZ_JARWOP010000205.1, forward strand.
CGGCGATGCGCGCGTTCTGGGAGGCCGGTTACGAAGGCACCTCCACGCAGGACCTGTGCGCCGCGACGGGATTGGGCCGCAGCAGCATCTACAACACCTTCGCGGGCAAGCACGAGCTGTACGAGCGAGCGCTGCGGCAGTACATGGCAAGCAAGAACTCCGACACCTTCGCCCTGGTCGACCAGCCCGGGACGGCGCGGGACAAGGTGCGGTCACTGCTGTGGAAAATCGTCGACGCCCCGGCGGACGACCCACTGGGATGCCTGGTCGTGCACGCGACCGTCGAACTCGGCGGGCGCGATCCGGAAGTGACGAGGCTGCTGCGGGCCGACCTGGAGCGCCGGATGACGGCGATCACCGCCATGATCGAGGCCGGACAGCGCGCCGGTGAGATCGACAATGCCCGCAGCGCAACCGATCTCGCGCATTTCGTGGTCGCGACGATCGGCGGCATGCGGGTGTCGGCGCGGGGCGGCGCGGACCGCGCGACGCTGGAGGCCATCGCGAATGTCGCGCTGAGCTGTCTGTGATGCCGCGGTAGGTCGCCGTCCGGCGGACCGAAAACCGATGGGAGCCGGGCGCTTTCGTGTGCCCTTGTTTTGAACTGAACGATCCAAAAAGAAAGGGAGGCCGGTTGCCATGCCGTTGGCCGTCTATATCCTGGGGCTGTCCATCTTCGCCCAGGGCACCTCGGAGCTGATGCTCGCGGGACTGCTCACCGAAATGTCGAGCGACCTCGGGGTTTCCGTGCCGCAGGCCGGACTGCTGATCTCCGCCTTCGCGCTGGGCATGCTGGTGGGGGCGCCCGTCCTGGCCGTCGCGACGCAGCGGTGGTCGCGGCGCACCGCCCTGCTCGCCTTCCTCGCGGTATTCCTCGCCGCGCATGTCGTGGGCGCGCTGACCTCCGACTACTGGGTGCTGTTCGGCACGCGCGCCGTAGCGGCGTTCGTCTATGCCGGGTTCTGGTCGGTGGCCGCCGCGACCGCCGTCGGCCTGGTTCCGGGCAACGCGCGCGGCAAGGCGATGAGCGTCGTCGCCGGTGGCCTCACGGTCGCCACCATCGCCGGACTTCCCGCGGGCACCTTCATCGGACAGCATCTGGGCTGGCGCGCGGCGTTCTGGGCGGTCGCGGTGCTGACGGCGCTCGCCATGGTGGGCGTGCTCCTCGAGGTGCCCGATGCGCGCCGCACCGACGTGCCGCGGATCCGGGAAGAGTTGCGCGCCTTGGCCACCGCGCCGGTGTGGCTGCTCTACGGCACCACCATGCTGGCCACCTCCGCCCTGTTGGTGTCCTTCGGCTACCTGGGCGCGATGCTGACCGAGACGACGGGACTGGCCGAGGGCTGGGTTCCGGTCGTGCTGGCCGTCTACGGTCTCGGCGGCGTGATCGGCATCGTCCTCGGCGGCCGCACCGCCGACGCGCATCCGTCGCGGACGCTGGTGGTCGGTGTCACGGGCCTGACCCTGACCTCGGTGCTGCTGGCGCTCACCGCGCACTTCGTCGCGCCGGTCGTGGTGCTGGTATTCCTGTTGGGCGCCTTCGGTTTCGGGGTCAACCCGGTACTGAACAGCCGGGTGTTCACGCTGGCTCCGGCCGCGTCGACGCTGGGCGCCGCGGGTAATGTCTCGTCGTTCAACGTCGGCATCACCGCCGGTCCCTGGCTCGGTGGCCTGGCCATCGGAGCGGGCATGGGCTACCCGGCGGTGGCGTGGATCGGCGCGGCGCTGGGGGTGGCGGCGCTGGGAGTGGTCGGCTGGTCGAATGCCTTGGCCCGCAAGGAATCCGGCGACGCGAGTGCGTCATCGGAACGCGAGCCCGCCGCAGCCGACGCCTGACCCGGCTGGAGACCCCTTCTCCCGACAGTTTTCGGGGGGACGACCGGCCCCCCCCCCGGGCACAGGCGCCGCGCGGCGGGGGCGGGCGGCGCCCCGCGGGCCGCGGGCGCGACCGATGTGGTCTTCTCGCAGACCGGCCTGACCACCTCCGAGGACCAGCGCCGAACCTGGCGGCTTCACGGCGAGCTGAATAGCGCTCGCCGCGGGGGCGATCAGGCCATGTTGCCGGCGTAGCAGA
>NZ_JARWOP010000206.1 GCF_029868745.1 Nocardia wallacei
ACATCGAGACCGACGAACGCCGCGTGCTGGAACTGCAGGCCGCGTCCGTGCTGGAGCGTCAGCCCGTCGGTGAGCCGATGGCCACCGGCATCACCGCCAACCACGCGGGGGGCCCGCGGCGGCCCCCCCCCCGCCCCGCCCCCCGCCGCCCCCCCCCCCCCCCCCCCCCCCCCCCCCCCCCCGACACCAGCACCCCGCCGCGCTCCAGCCGCAGATCCCAGTGCAGGCGGCGGGCGTGATGCTCCTGGATCACGAACCTGTCGCCCGCGCCCGACGCGGGCGGCCCGGCGGGCACCGGCTCGGGAGTGCGGGCCGGGTCGCGCATCGAGCGGTAGGTGGTGAGTGGGTCGGTGGCCTGTTCCGCGAGCGGGGGATCCAGGCCGGACAGGACATCGCCGTTGTCCCGCCAGCGGGCCAGGACCTCGTCGAAGGTCAAGTGCCGCAGGTGTTTACGGTCCTCGATCTCCGCCCAGGTGCGTGGCGCGGCCACCGTGGGGTGGGTGCGGCCGCGCAGTGAGTACGGGGCGATGGTGGTCTTGGACGGATTGTTCTGGCTCCAGTCCAGGAAGACCTTGCCCGACCGCGCCGCCTTGGCCATGGTGGCCGTGACCAGCTCGGGATGCAGTTTCTCCAGCCCCGTGGCGAGCTGCTTGGCGACCGTGGACGCGCCGCTCGGGGTGAGTTCGCGGTCCAGGGGGACGTAGATGTGGATGCCCTTGCTGCCGCTGGTGACCGGGTAGGCGTCCAGTCCGGCATCGCGCACCGTCTCGCGGATCCACAGCGCCACCCGGGCGCAATCGTCGAGCCCGACCTCGGGGCCCGGGTCGAGATCGAACACCAGGCGGGTGGCCGGGCCGCGCTCGCCCCGCACGAAACGCCATTGCGGCACATGGATTTCCAGCGCGGCCTGCTGACCGAGCCAGGCCAGCCCGGCCACCGAATCCAGCACCGGATAGGTGACGTGCCGATCGGAATGCTCGACCGTCTGCCGCTGGAGCCAGCCGGGAGCGTGCGAGGCCAGATTCTTCTCGAAGAACGACGGCTCCGCGACACCGTTGGGCCAGCGCTTGCGGGTGACCGGGCGTCCGGCGATATGCGGCAGCAGGGCCGGGGCGATGGCGGTGTAGTACTCGATGACCTCGCCCTTGGTGGTGCCGGTGGCGGGGTACAGCACCTTGTCGAGGTTGGACAGCTCAACCTCGATACTCCCGAACCGGCGGCGGGACACCATATTCGAATTCTAGTGGCCGCCACCGACAGGCAGCGGCCGTACACACAGCGAAGGGCCGCCGCCGTCTCGCATTCGAGACGTCGAACGGCCCGTCACCACGGGGATCAGGGGGTGGGGCGGCCCGGGTCGGCCGGGGGCTCGGGCGCCGGCGGCGGCGGGGTCGCCGGACCCTGGCCCGGATTCGCCTGTCCCTGCTCGGGGATGGCGTTCTTCACCGCGTCGGTGCCCTTGCCGATCTTGTCGGTGTACTTGCCGCCGGTCTTCTCGTCGATGAAACTTCCGGCCTTGTCCACCGCCCCGTGGATCTTCTCGGCATTCTCGGAGGCCGCGTCCCTGCCCTTGCCGACCAATCCCTTGAGCGTATCTATCAGACTCATAGGTCCTACTCCTTACTCATCGGTCTTCGGCTGGATCACTTGCGCACATCTTCCCACCACGAGACCAGCGGTGATACCGCATTCGCATCGATACGCTGGCCGGGCAGCGGCACCGCGATGGGGGTGCCGGCGGCCTTGGCCGCCGCGACCACTCGCTGTACCGGCTCCGACCAGCCGTGGAAGGCCAGGTTGAACGTCGCCCAGTGAATCGGGATCAGCAATCCGCGGCCCGCGTCGCCGACGCAGACGTCGGCGTGGGCACGCACCGCCTCCTCCGGGTTCATGTGGACATCCGGCCAGTGCACGTCGTACGCGCCGATCGGCAGCAGGGTCAGATCGAACGGGCCCAGCGTCGCGCCGATCTCCGCGAACGCCTTGGTGTACCCGGTGTCGCCGCCGAAGTAAACCCGGCGCGCCGGGCCCGCGATCACCCACGAGGCCCACAGCGTGGTGTTGCGGACCAGCCCCCGGCCGGAGAAGTGTCGCGCCTCGGCGCAGGTGATCACCAGGTCGCCGTTGTCCCGGGCGCGGTCCAGATCGGACAGCGAAACCGAAGCGCCCCAATCCAATTCGATGATGCGCTGCTCTGGCACCCGCCATTTGCGCAGATGCGCACCGATGCCGATCGGCACGATGAACGGGGCCTGCTGGCCGGCGGCCAAGGCGCGCACGGTGTCGCGGTCCAGGTGGTCGTAGTGGTCGTGCGAGATGACGATCGCGTCCAGCGGCGGCAGCTGGTCCAGCGGGACGGGCGTGGGGTGCAGGCGGGCCGGGCCGATGGTCGGCGACGGCGAAACCCGTTCGCTCCACACCGGATCGGTGAGGATCCGGTACCCGTCGACCTCGATCAAGGCCGAGGCATGCCCGTACCAGGTGACCGCGAGATCGCCCGCCTGCGCGGGAACCTCCGGGGTGGCGAGCGGTATGGCGCCCGGGGGACGGCCCACGCCGGTGCGGGTCAGCGCGGAGAACAGCAGCGACAGCGACGAACCCGGCGCGAACTGATTGCTCGGCTCGGTGTTGTGGAACTGGCGGTTGCGGTAGCTCGCCGAGCGCGACGCGGTCAGCGCGATGGCCGCGGCGGAGGCTCCCATCGACTCCGGCAGGCCGCGCGCCGCCCGCAGCGCCCAGGTCAATCCGACCGCACCGGCGACACCCACGGCCGCGCGGCGCACAGCGGAACCCAATGACGAATTCATCAGCGCCCCGCGAACTTCGCCGAACGCTTCTGCTCGCGGGCCAGCTTGGCCTCCTTGGCGTCGTCGCTGCGCCAGGCGGCCTCCAGTGCGGCCCGCTGCTCGGGACTGTCCTCGCCGCGGGTGCCGTCGTCGTTGAACACCAGCTTGAGATGGCGTAACGACAGCGGCGCCAGCTCGGCGATCGATTTCGCCCACGCCTGCGCGTCGGCGAGGGTGCCGATGCGGTTGGCGAAGCCGAAAGCATAAGCGTCGGTGGCGGTTACGGGCTCGGCGCCCAGTAGTACGGTGCGGGCCGGGCCGCCGCCGAGCAGCGCCACCAGGCGGCGGATCGTCCAGCGGTCCACGGAGATGCCGAGTTTCGCGGCCGGGATGGCGATGTAGGACTCGGGGCTCATCACCCGTAAGTCCGAGGCCAGCGACAGTTGGACGCCCGCGCCGAGCGCGCCGCCGTTGATCGCCGAGATCACCGGCACCGGGATCGTCTCGAGCGTGCGCAGCATCTCCATCAGGGCGTCGAGGAACTCCTGGGAGTACACGCCGGACAGGTCCGCGCCCGCGCTGAAGATCGGGCCCTGGCCGGTCAGCACGATGACGCGGGCGTCGGCCGCAGCGGTCGTGACGGCTTCCCGTAGCAGCCCGACCAACTCCAGGTTGAGGGCATTGCGGCGCTCCGGGCGCTGCAATTCGATGGTGACCACGTCACCATCGCGGCTGACTCCGAGCAATCTGACCTCCCCGTCCATGCGGTATCGAATACTTTCACTCTATGCGGCGAAAGGTTGCTTGACCGCTCTCGACGCACCCCGCGTAGCGTGACGCCGGTGACCGCACCCGATTTCGAGATCCTGGTGATCGGCGCCGGACAGGCGGGTTTGTCGGCCGGATATCACCTGCGGCGGCTGGGATTGCGCCCCGAACGGGACTTTCTCCTCGTCGATCACGCACCGGGACCGGGTGGGGCCTGGCAGTTCCGCTGGCCGTCGCTGACGCTGAGCACCGTGAACCGGGTGCACGACCTGCCCGGCATGTCGTTCGCCGAGACGTTGCCGGAGGGTTCGGCGAACGCTCGGGCGGCGACCGCGGTACCGCACTACTTCGCGCTGTACGAGCAGCGCTACGACCTCCGCGTGCACCGCCCGGTCTCGGTGCGCGTGGTCTGCGATCGCGCCACCCCGGCCACCTGCCCCGACCAGCAGGTCGACGGCTTGCTGCACGCCGAGACGGAGGGCGGTAGTTCGACGGCCGCGTCCGGCGGTGACAGTGGTGCGACGGTCGCGTCCGGGTCGGCGACGGGTGGATCGGCCGGGGAACTGCGTGTGCGCGGGCTGATCAATGCGACGGGGACGTGGGAGAAGCCGTTCATTCCTTACTATCCCGGCGCGGAGACATTCGCGGGACGGCAGTTGCACGCGCACGACTACCGCACGGCCGACGAGTTCGCGGGCAAACATGTGGTGGTGGTCGGGGCGGGGGTGTCGGCGGTGCAGCTGCTCGACGAGATCTCGCAGGTGACGACCACGACGTGGGTGTCGCGCACCGAACCGCGGTGGCGGGAGGGACCGTTCACGCCCGACGCGGGCCGCGCGGCCGTGGCGATGGTCGAAGAAAGGGTGCGGCGCGGGCTGCCGCCGCGGTCGGTGGTGTCGGTGACCGGGTTGCCGGTGGACGAGCGCGTCCGTGCCGCCCGGGCGCGCGGCGCGTTGCGCTGGCACCCGATGTTCCGGCGCATCGAGGTGGATGGGGTGCGCTGGGCCGACGGCGTCTTCCAACCTGCCCAGGTGATCCTGTGGGCCACGGGTTTTCGCAGCGCGCTCGACCACCTCGCGCCGCTGCGATTGCGCGGCCCAGGCGGCGGCATCACCATGACCGGGCGCCTCGCTACCCAGGTCGCCGCGGATCCGCGGATCCACCTGCTCGGTTACGGTCCCTCGGCGAGCACCATCGGGGCCAATCGAGCGGGGCAGGCCGCCGCGGTCGAACTCGCCGACCATCTCGGGCTGCGGCGCCGGTAGTCGTCGTAGGTACCGCTCTCGAACGCGCGAGCGGCACTCGGCGGGTGGTCCGGGTCAGTCCTCCAGACCGACCGCGAACTCCGCCGGGTCGGGGCCGACGCGGGTGCCGGTGTCCAGGGCGGTGATCTTCGTCATCTGGTCGGTGGTCAGCTCGAAGGAGAACACGTCGAAGTTCTCCTGGATGCGGGCGGGCGTCACCGACTTCGGGATGACGACATTGCCCAGTTGCAGATGCCAGCGGATGATCACCTGCGCGGGAGTGCGGTCGATCTCCCGCGCGATCTCGGTAACCGTCGGGTCCTTCAGCTCGGCGCCCTGCCCGAGCGGGCTCCACGCCTCGGTGGCGATGCCGTGCTCGGCGTGGAACGCGCGCAGGTCCGCCTGTGCCAGGCTGGGGTGCAGCTCGATCTGGTTCACCGCCGGGGTCTCGCCGGTTTCCGCGATCACCCGCTCCAGATGGTCGCGGTGGAAATTGGACACCCCGATGGAGCCGATCCGGCCCTGCGATTTCAGCGCCTGGAACGCCCGGAAGGTGTCGATGTAGCGGTCGGCCCGCGCGACCGGCCAGTGGATCAGGTACAGGTCCAGGTAGTCCAGACCCAGCCGCTGCATGCTCGCGTCGAAGGCGCTCAGCGTCGAGTCGTAGCCCTGATCGGAATTCCACAGCTTGGTGGTGACGAAGACCTCGTCACGCGGCAGTCCGGAGTCCCGGATCGCCTGCCCCACCTCGGTTTCGTTGCCGTACGCGGCGGCCGTATCGATGCTGCGGTAACCGGCCTCGAGGGCCGCGGTCACCGTGCGGAAGGCCTCGGTTTCGGGTACCTGGAACACACCGAAACCGAGCTTCGGGATCACGTTGCCGTCGTTGAGGATTATCGACGGGACTGCGCTGGTCTCGCTGCGAAAGGTCACCTTTCCGACCGTAGAAGCGGTTTACCAGCCCGTCAACGAACGCCCGGAGCGTGTTCCCGCGGGGGACGGGTTCCGGTTCAGGGTCGGGGCAGGCCGAGCCGCCGGTAGCGGAGGTGTCGGGTGGCCGCGAGTTCGTCCGGTCGCCGCGCGCACAGCACGGCCAGTTCGTCGGCGAGAGCGGTAACCATGCGGCGGGCGAAGTCGACGGGTTCGTCGGCGGCGTCGGAGTGCTCCGGGACGATGCGATCGACGATGCCGTCGGCCAGTAGATCCGCGGCCCGGATACGTTGGGCGGCAGCGAGTTCCGCGGCATGGCCGGTATCGCGGTGCACGATGGCGCTGGCGCCCTCCGGCGGCAGTGGCGCCAGCCAGGAGTGGCGGGCGGCGAGCACGCGATCGGCCGGGAGCAGCGCCAGCGCGCCGCCGCCGCTGCCCTGCCCGAGCAGCACCGAGATCGTCGGTGTCGCCAGCGTGACGAGGTCCGCGAGGCAGCGCCCGATCTCGGGCGCCAGGCCACGCTCCTCGGCCTCGCGGGACAGCGCCGCTCCGGCCGTGTCGATCACCAGTACCAGCGGCAATCGCAGCTCCGCCGCCAGATGCATGCTGCGCCGGGCCTCCCGCAGCGCGGCCGGGCCCATGGTGTTCTCGCCGGTCTGCCCGGTCCGGTCGTGCCCGAAGACGACACACGACCGCCCCCGCAATCGCGCCAGCGCGTGCACCACGGTCCGATCCGATTCGCCCTGTCCCGTCCCGCTGAGCGGTACCCGATCCGTGGCGTGCCGCAGCAACTCCCGGATGCCGGGCCGGTCCGGTCGCCGCGAGCGCGCCACCGAGCGCCAGGTCGCCTCCACGTCCGAATGCCGTTCGCGGGCAGGCTTTTCCGCCGATTCGATGGTCTCCGCGCGCACCGGCGTCACGGGTGCGCTCGACCCGGATCTCTTCGAGAACGCTTCGCGGTCAGCCGGTTTCGCGCTGTCGACGGTGTCGGCCGGCGCCGCACCGCCGGTCACGTTGAGCACGCGGTGCGCGATCCGGCGGAAGACGCGCACCGGGACCACGCCGTCGATCACCCCGTTGCGGTACAGGTTCTCGGCGGTCTGCACGCCCGGTGGGAACGGGCGGCCGTAGAGGGCCTCGTATACCCGGGGACCGAGGAAGCCGATCAGGGCGCCCGGCTCGGCGAAGGTCATGTGCCCCAGCGAACCCCATGAGGCGAACACCCCGCCCATGGTCGGATCGCGCAGGTACACCAGGTACGGGTGCCCGGCCGCCTTGTGCGCCGCGACCGCGCCCGCGATCTTCACCATCTGCACGAAGGCCACGGTGCCTTCCTGCATCCGGGTGCCGCCGGAGGTGGGCGAGGCCACCAGCGGCAGCCCGAGTGCGGTGGCCCGCTCGACGGCGGTCACGATCCGCTCGGCCGCCGCGACTCCGATCGACCCGGCGAGAAAACCGAATTCACAGGCGATCACGGCGACCGGCCGGCCCCGCAGCCGTCCGGCCCCGGTCAGCACCGATTCGTCGGTGCCGGACCGCTCGGCCGCGGCGCGCAGGTCGGCGCGGTAGCGGTCCTCGGCATCGACCTCGATCGGGGGCCGATCCCAGCCGACGAACGAATCCGGATCCAGCAGTTCGCCGAGTAGTTCGCGCGCCGAGATCGTCACCGGCCGAGCCTAACCACGCCCCGGTCGCGGCGCGGTGCGCGGGTCTCCCTTCTGCTTCGACTTGGTAATGGCCGTTGACCTGCGTGTTTCTGTCGGGTTACGGTGAGTGGCCCGATGATGTGAAGTGTTCGGTGCGGACCCGTGACCGGGGTGCCCGCGCGTCGGTGTGCGGCGAGGTGGGAGGTGCGATGGGTTCGGGGCACAAGGGATCGGCGTATCGGACAGGCTCCACACTGGCTGTCCTCGCGGTGACGGTGTTGCTGGCAGTGCTCTCGGCACCCGTTGCGCGAGCGGATATTCCGTTTCCGGACGACGATCCGTTCTATGCCGCGCCGGGCGATCTCGCGGAGCAGCCGAACGGCGCGGTGCTGGGAGCGCGGCCGATCTCGCTGCTCGATCTGCCGATTCCGGTGTCCGCCTGGCAGATTCGCTATCGGACCACCGACTCCGCGGACCGTCCGCTGCTCGACGTGGCGACGGTGATCGTCTCGCCGCTGCCGTATCCGGGCCCGCGACCGCTGCTGTCGTACCAGGTGGCCGAGGACAGTCTGGGCACCCGGTGCGCGCCGTCGTACGCCCTGCGCGGCGGCCGTGATCCGGGCGTGGTGAACACCATGCTGGACCTGCCGTTTCTGACCGAGACGCTGCGCCGCGGCTGGGCGGTGGTGGTCGGCGACTACGAGGGACCGCAGTCGCGTTTCTTCGACGGCCCGACCGCCGGACGCGCCGTGCTGGACGGGATTCGGGCGGCGCGCTCGTTCCCGCCCGCCGCGGTCGGTGCGAGTCCGGTCGGCGCCTGGGGATACTCGGGCGGCGCGTTCGCGACCTTGTGGGCGGCGGAACTGCGTGCGCGGTACGCGCCGGACGTGCGGTTCGCGGGCATCAGTTCGGGCGGTGTCCCGACGGATATCCCGGCGATCGCGCAGCGGGTCGACGGGGGCGTGCAGGCGGGTCTGGCGCTGCTGATTCTGATGGCCTTGGCGCGCAACGGTCCCGACTCCGGACTGCTCGAGCTGCTCAACGACCGCGGCCGCGCGCTACTGGCCGAGAATGCGACCGCGTGCGGATCCGACCTGGTCCCCAAGTACGCCGGGGCTCGGGTGGACGATTTCGCCGCCGTCCCGAATGTGCTGGCGCACCCGGTTTTCCGGGCCGCTGCGGCGGCGCACGAACTCGGTGCGTCCGTTCCCGACACGCCGCTGTACCTGTACCACGGCATCACCGACGATCTGATTCCCGTGGCCGGATTCACCGGGCTCGTCGAGAACTACTGTGCCCGGGGCGCGAATCTCACCGCCGTGCACTCGCCGTTCCCGACCCACAACGGCGCGGCCATCGGCGAGGCGCTGGGCGGTATGAACTATCTCTCCGACCGTTTCGCGGGAGTGCCGCCGCCGGTGGGGTGTGTGGTTCGCTGACACCGGGTTCCGGTGCGGCGTGGGCCGCCCCGCGGGCATGGGCGCGCGGGGCGGCTGCGGCGCTGGGTCAGCGGCCGGTGACTTCCATCCACTTGGTCGTGCCCGGCGGCGCGGACAGGGTGCCGATGAGATCTATGCCCGCGACGATCAAGGTCGGTCCGCCTGCCACCAGGGTGCCGATGATGCCGCCGATGGCGGCGCCGGTGAGGATCGCGGCGATATCAAACGGGCCGGACCAAATGCCCAGGACCAATCCGATCACAGCCCCGAGCGCCGTGCCGATGAATCCGCCGACCGCCGTGGCGATGCCGAACTGGGATCCGAAGGACTGCATGGCGAGTTGGTTCTCTGCTAGCGAGGCCACTGGTTGCACCGGAGCGGGCCGGGCCGCGGCCGCGTTCTTGACGGCGGTCAGCTCCAATACCTGGCCCTCCGACCGCACCGCGTGCGGCAGCGGATATTCCAACCCGTCCTGGCGGACCGACAGCGGCAGCGTGACGAGCGTATTGCCGTCGGCCGACTTCACGTCGACGGTCTGTTCGTCACTCGACACCTCGAAGAAGCCGCCGTGCAGGGTGGTCTGGACGGTGTTGCCTACCAGGGTCGTCTCGTAGCGCACGTCGGGTGCGCCGGGGGACGCGTGGACGGTGCCGGCCCCCACGGCAACACCCACGACCACCGGCAGCGCCGCAGCGGTGAAATTGCGCAGTTTCATTTTTCAGTTTTTCCAATCTTCATCAGGTACTCGTTGTTGTCGGAAGCCCCCCGGACACGCGCTTGCAACAACCCCTGACATCAAGTCACCCCTGGTGCGGCGCGGGCCCGTCGACCCGGCTACACGACGTGTGTAACTGTACCGTCACCAGACGCGTCCGGGTACCGGAAATCGCTCCAGAGAGAATCTCTTTCGGTGTACCGGCGAGTTTGCTCTACGTGAGAACGTCCACCAGGACCGCGCCCGCGCACACGACGACCACCACCGCCAGCGCGATCGCGTCGCGCCGGCCGGGCCCGGCGGGGTGCGCGGTGAGCTGCCCGGTGCCGCCGCGCGCGGTGATGGCCTCGCCCAGTTCCCCGGCCCGGCGGGTGGCGACGGCCATGGCGGCGGTCAGGATGTCCAGCAGCGGGTTCACCGCCGCACGTTGCAGCGCCGAATCCTTGGGCCGCAGTCTGCGGGCGGCCCGCAGCACCCGCATCTCGTCCAGCAGCAGGGGCAGGCCGCGCAGCGTGAGCGCCACGACGACGGCCCACTCGTCCACCGGGATACGCAGTTTCCGCAGGGGCGCGCCCAAGGTCGCGAGCGCCGGGGCGATCTCACCCATCGGCGTGGTCCAGGCGATCAGGAACGACGTGGTCACCAGGACCAGGCCGAACACCACCACCTGCGCGTACCGCAGCACGGCCGCGCCGCCGACCGGAACATTGACCAGCGCCCCGACCAGCAGCATGGCCCAGAACCACCATGGCAGCCGCGGCAACGTCCCCAGCGGCAGCCGCGCCACCAGCCCGACGACCACCAGGAACAGCACCGTCATGCCGATCACCGGCCACGACGGCAGCACCATCAGCAGCACGCTGATCAGGAACGCCGCGATCATCTTCGTCCCGGCCCACATCCGGTGCACGGGACTGTCGACCGGAACCTGGCGCAGCAGCACGGTACTCATGAGGGATCTCCGGGTGCTTCGGGGCGCTGGATGTGCAGCCGTGCGAAGGTGGCGGTCGGCTCGGCGGCCGACTCGGGGCGCTGCTCGCCGGTCGCGGCGACCGAGTGCGGCGCGGTCTCCAGGATGCGACCCGACCGCAGATGCACGGTGCGGTCGCACACGGCCGCCATATCGGCGACGTCGTGCGAGATGACGATCAGGGTCAACCCGGAATCCCGCAGGCGGGCAAGCAGTTCCACGACCTCGGCGCGGCCCTCCGGATCCAGTCCGGCCAGCGGCTCGTCCAGCACCACGACCTGCGGCCGGGCCGCCACGATCGCGGCCAGCACGACCCGCTTGGCCTGCCCGCCGGACAGCGATTCGATGGACCGTGAGGCCAGCATCCGGTCCAGGCCCACCGCGTCGAGCGCCCGCCCGACCGCGCCGGAACCGGTTCCGCTGCCGCCCCAGTCCTCGATCTCCGCACCGACGGTCTGGCGCTGAAGTTGCAGTCGGGAATGCTGGAAGGCCAGCTCGACGGCCCCGATCCGGCGATGCACCGGCCGGGTCCGGGTGGGCTCGCGCAGCGTGCAGGTGCCGGCGGTCGGGACGATCAGCCCGGCCATGATCCAGGCCAGCGTCGACTTGCCGGAACCGTTGCCGCCCACCACCAGCAGCGCCTCGCCGCGGCGCACCGCGAGATCGACGCCGTGCAGCGCCGCGGCCGACCACGGCGTGCCGCGGTTGTAGGTGTGCCGGACCCCGCGCAACTCCAGCAGCGGTTCGCCCATCGGCCGGCGGCGGGCATCACGGACCGGCCGCGGCCAGGCCGGCAACCGCTCGACCTGACGTCCGCCCGACAGGTGCACGACCCGGTCCGCGGCCGCCGCGTCGGCCTCGTGATGCGTGACCAGGACGACCGCCATCCCATGCCGCTGGGGCAGTGCCGCGAGCAGGGCGACCAGTTCGCGGCGGCCGTCGGGATCGATCATCGAGGTGGCCTCGTCGGCGATGAGCAGCGCGGGTTTGCGGGCGAGGGCGGCGGCGACGGCCAGGCGCTGCTGCTGCCCGCCGGACAGCGTCGCGGTCTCGGCCCGGCCGAGCGCGCCCAGACCGACCTCGTGCAGCAGCGCCTCGACATCGACCTGCGCGGCGAGTTCGGGCGGCAGCCCCCACACCACGTCGTCGGCGACCAGCACGCCCAGCGTCTGACTCTCGGGCCGCTGCAATACCAGTGCGGTGCCGCCGAGCACGCCCAGCCCGGCCGATCCGGGCCGTTCCACGGTCCCGCCGGTAGGCGGGCGTCCGGCCAGCACCCGGGTCAGCGTCGATTTGCCCGACCCGTTGTGCCCGACCACGGCGACGAATTCGCCGACTCGCACGGTGAGGTCGATCCCGGCCAGCGCCTCGGTCCGCGCGCCCGGATAGCGGAACGACACGTCGCGCAGCGTCACCGGCAGCGGCTGAACCGGCCGGTCGTCGACCGGTGCGTCGAGCCGGTCCACGCCGGGCAGCCAGGCCAGCCGGTCCAGCACCGAACCCAGCGCGTACCAGGAGAAGATCGCGGTCGCCACCATGCCGCCCAGCACACCGGCGCCGACGAAGACCCACCACCAGCGCAGTATCAGGTCGGCGACATCGGCGACGGCATGTCCGGCGCCGTCCAGCCGGGCCTGCCCAGCGAGGTTCTCGAACCCGCGCGACGCGTTGCGGATGTTGTCGAACAACAGGTTTCGTGCCGTGGAGAAGATCAGCAGCCAGCCCAGCACCACCGCGGACCAGATCAGTCCGGCGGCGAGCGAGAGTCCGAGCACCGCCGCCAGGCCGCCGCGACGCCGCTTGACGCTGCCGACGATGCCGCCCAGCGTCGCCGCGCTGACCACCGTGATCGCCGGTACCAGCCCGCCCGCGACGAACGTCACCAGCGTCGCCGCCACCGTCGTGGTGACGATGGCACGCAGGCGGTAGCGATGTGCGAGCAGGCCCAGCGGCACGGCGGCGACGAGATTCAGCGCCGCCGCGAACGGGATCACCGAACCCAGCGTCACGAGTCCGACGGTGACGCCGCCGAGCACCGCTCCGGTCGCCAGCTCGATGGGGCGCAGCGGACCGTGCACGGGCGTCGGCCCGGTGCCGGGCTGGGGTGGAGCGGTCACGGGTCAAGTCTGCCAGTTCGTTTCTGTGACATCTCTGGCATGAGCGCCGTCGAGGTCAAGAAGGCATTACGAGGTCGTAGTCGGCGGGGTTCAGCCGTCGGGTGCGCAGTCGGTAGGAGGTGACGGTGCCGGGCCAGTTGTTGGTGATGCGCCCGGCGGCGTCGCGGTACCAGCTGCTGCAACCGGTCCACGGCGTGCGTTGCAGGCGGCGCTGGGTGTGGTCGTCGAACTCGCGCGCGACCGCGGCCCGGACCTCGAGCCCGCGGCCGGGATGCGCGGCGAGGTAGGCGAGGGCTTGGCGGATGTAGCGGGCCTGGCATTCGATCATGTAGACGATGGAGCCGATACCGAGGTTGGTGTTGGGCCCGTACATCAGGAACAGATTGGGGAACCCGGGCACCGCCATGCCGAGGTAGGCGCGGGCGCCGCCGGTCCACGCCCGATCCAGTTCCGCCCCGCCGCGCCCGGTGATCCGCATGGGCCAGAGGAATTCGCTGCCCTTGAAGCCGGTGCCGTAGACGATCACGTCGGCGGGATGCACCTCCCCGTCCGTGGTGCGGACCCCGCCGGGCACGATCTCGGCGATCCCGGTCGTCACCACGTCGACATTCGGCTGGGTGAGCGCCGGGTAGTACTCGTTGGAGAACAGCACGCGCTTGCACAGCACCGGGTAGTCGGGTGTGAGTTCGGCGCGCAGTTCCGGATCGGGCACGTCGCGGCGCAGCGCGCGGTGGCCGAGCCAGGTGGCGATCCGCCGGATGGGCGGGAACGTCGCCAGGCCCAGCGAGAGGAATTCCAGGAAGCACCACACCCACAGCCGCTGCGCCAGGCGCAGGCCCGGCACGTGCCGGAACAGGGCGTGGTGCACGGGCCGGTACTCCCGGTCGGTGCGACGCACCACCCAGGCCGCCGTGCGCTGGAACAGCGTCAACCGCGCCACCTCCGGCTGAATAGCGGGCACGAATTGGATTGCGCTGGCCCCGGTTCCGATTACGGCGACGCGTTTGCCGGTCAGTTCCACCGAGTGGTCCCACAGCGCCGAATGAAAGGAGGGACCCGCGAAGGTCTCGCGTCCGGGGATGTCGGGCAGTCGCGGCCGCGACAGCTGCCCGACCGCGGAGACGACCACGTCGGCGGTGTACACCGCGCCGTCGGCGGTGCGCACGGTCCACCGTCCGGCGGCTTCGTCGAAGGCGGCCTCGGTGACCTCGACCCCGAACCGGATCCGCTCGAGCAGCCCGTGCTTGCGGGCGATCGCGCGCAGATAGTTGTGGATGTCGGTGCGCCCGGAATAGCGATGCGGCCAGTCCGGCCGCGGCTCGAACGAGAACGAGTACAGCGGCGAGGGTACGTCGCAGGCCGCGCCGGGATAGGTGTTCTCCCGCCAGACCCCGCCCAGGTCGGCGGCGCGTTCCAGAATGGTGAACGCGCCGAACCCGTTGCGCTGCAGTTCCAGTGCCATGCCCAGGCCACCGAATCCGGCGCCGATGATGATGACCGACGGCGTTGTCGCGGGCATTGTGGTGCTCCTCACATCATGCTTCTCATCCTTACTGTAGGGAGGGTCGGCGAACTAGATCGACATATTCGGCCATAATCGCGGTATGGCAACCGTGCAGCACCCCGGCATTCGCAACTGGGACTTCCCGCGTGGGGTGGCGAGCGTGGCGCTGATGGTCGGCTACGCCCGCGAGCACGGCCTGCCCGCCGCACGCATGCTGCGGGGCACGGGACTGTCCGAGCGCGTCCTCGCCAACCCGGACGTACAGATCGACGCGCATACCGAGCTGGCGGTGGTCCGCAATCTGGTGCGGGCGCTGGCCGAGGACCGTCCGGCGCTGGGCGTCGAGGTGGGCCGCCGCTATCGCATCACCACGTTCGGCATCTTCGGCTTCGCCTGCGTGTCGAGTCCCACACTGGGCGAGGCGATCTCGTTCGCGCTGCGTTTCCTGGAGCTGAGCTTCACCTTCTGCATCCCCGTAACCCGCTGGGAGCCGGAGGAATTCGTCGCCGACATCCACGACGAGCTGGTGCCCGCCGACGTCCGGCGGTTCCTGGTCGAGCGTGATGTGCTCGCCATGCACCAGGTGATGACGGATCTGCTGGGGCGCCCGCTGGAACTCATTCGCGCCGAATTCGACTATCCCGAGCCCGATTACGCGGATCAGCTGGCCGAGATCATTGGGGTGCGCCCGCGGTTCGGGCAGCCGCGGAACCTGTTCTCGCTTCCGCCCGAGATCCTGGAACAGCCACTGCCGCAGGCCAACGAGCACACCTGGGCGATGTGCCTGGCCCAGTGCCGGGACCTGGTGCACCGGCGGCGGGCCCGCACCGGTATCGCCGCCGAGGTCCGGGAGCGGCTGATGCCGCGCGGCGGGGCCGACGGCTTCGCCGCACCGCCCGGAATCGACGCCGTGGCACGCGATCTCAACATGAGCACCCGCACCCTGCGCCGCCACCTCGACACCGCGGGCACCAGCTACCGCGCCCTGCTGGACGAGGTGCGCCGGGCGCTGGCGGAGGAGATGCTCACGGCCACACCGCTGTCGGTGAGCGATGTGGCGATCCGGCTGGGTTACGCGGAGGCTTCGACGTTCATCTACGCGTTCAAGCGCTGGACCGGCACCACGCCGTCGGCGTACCGCCGCGAGCGGGTGGCGGCCAACGGGCTGGCCGCCGGGTCGCCGTCACGCCGATTCTGAAGTGTCGCGGCGTAATTCAGCGCGGCTGCACGCCGATCCGGCCGCCCATCGGGACGATTCGTACGATCGAGGTCAGCCGATGTCCGTCGACGGCGTGCAGGACCAGCGAGGGGTCGGGGCCGTAGTCGATGGGGACCTCTCCCGGAGTGCCCACCTCCCACTGCCCGCCGATCAGCGACGCCACGCTGGGCGCGACCACCAGTTGCCGCCCGCCGAACAGCGTGGTCGCCATCGAATGCATATGCCCGGTGACGACGCCGACGATCCGGTCGTCGGCGGCGACGATCTGCTCCAGGCGCTGCGGATTCGCCAGCCGGATCGGGTCGACCACCGTGCTGTACATGGGCATCGGCGGGTGGTGCAACGCGAGCAGTACCGCGGAGTCGGCGGGGGTGTCCCGCAGCAGGTCGGTCAGCCAGGCGTAGGTGTCGTCGGACAGTTCACCGCCGCTCTCGCCGGGGATGGTCGAATCCAGCAGCGCCACGGTCAGCCCGTCCAGGCGCAGAGCCTGGTTGATGGGCTCGTAGGAGGGCGGTTGGCGCAGCAGCACTTCGCGCAGATTGGCGCGGTCGTCGTGGTTGCCCGGCAGCACCCACACCGGGACGTCGGCCCGCAGCGCGGCGCGGGCCTGCTCGAACTCCTCGGCCTTGCCGGAGTCGGTGATGTCGCCGGTGACCAGGATCGCGTCGGGCCGGTGCGGCAGGCCGGCGAGGTAGGCCATCACCCGCTCGACCCGCTCGGAGTTGTGTGTGTGCAGGTCGAAGTGGGTGTCGCTGAGCTGTGCCAACACAATCATCGGCGTCCGCTTTCTCGTGGGAATCGCGCCGTTGCGCCCGGGCGTGCCTGGTCGGCACACCCATCCAGGGTAAATGGCTAGCGGCCGCCGAGTGCCTCGGCCGCCGGTGTGAGCGTGGTCTCGCCGACGGTCCAGAAATCCGGGCCGGGCGGGGCCTCCAGGTCGAGCACGGCCGGAGTCCGCCAGGGCGCGTCCAGTCGCAGCCGCCACGAATGCAGGTGGGTGCGCGGATATCGGCCGGACTTGTCGAACAGCGGATCGCCCGCGATCGGATGTCCGATCCAGGCCAGATGGACCCGGATCTGATGGCGTCGACCGGTGATCGGGCGGACCGCGAGCACCGTGTACTCGCCGGCGCGCAGCACGGTCGTGAATTCGGTGCGGGACGGATAATTCTTGCCCGCCAACAGGTCTCGCTCGTCCACCTGCCAGCTCCCCGCACTGTGCGCGATGCTGTCGCGGGGCGCGGCGATCCGCACCCGGTTCTTGCGGCCCACGCTCAACGGCAGGTCGATGACGCCCTGGTCGGGCAGGCCGGTCGAGGCGGTGATCGCCAGATAGGTCTTGTCGGCCGTGCGCTTGGTGAACTGCCGGGTGAGCTGTCCGTGCGCGCCGAGGTCCTTGGCCAGCAGCACCAGCCCCGAGGTCACCTTGTCGATGCGATGCACCGGATAGAGCGTCTCGCCGTGTTCGGCGGCCAGTTCGACGATGTCGGTGTCGTGCCGCTCGCCGGTCACCGAGATCCCGCCGGGTTTGTTCAGCGCGAGGATCGCGGCGTCCTCCTCGAGCAGGCACCGTTCTCGCAACTGTGGCCATCGCGTATCCACGGCCCTCACCCTAAGGTGCGCCCCGCGATGATTTACCGTAACGTCACTTACCGCTGTTGAATGAACCGCTACATGACGGTACATTATTGCGCGACATGATTTGACTCACAGTTAGGCCCATGGTCATGGCTTCAGTCCGGCGACCTGTGGAACTGTCGGCGCTGGCGGATGCGTTGCACGCGGAAGATGCCGGGTATCGAAGATCCCTGCACGCGCGGCAGCTGCAGATGATCGCGATCGGTGGCGTCATCGGGACCGGGCTGTTTCTAGGCGCGGGCGGGCGGCTGGCGGGCGCCGGGCCAGGGTTGTTCCTGGTGTACGCCGTGTGCGGCATCTTCGTGTTCTTCATTCTGCGTGCGCTCGGTGAGCTGGTGTTGCACCGGCCCTCGGCCGGCTCCTTCGTGTCCTACGCGCGCGAATTCTACGGCGAGAAACTGGCTTTCGCGGTCGGATGGACCTATTTCTTCCACTGGTGCATGACCGGAATTGTCGACATCACGGCCATCGCCACGTATTTCCGATATTGGGGCGCGTTCGAGGCTGTGCCGCACTGGCTGCTCGCGCTGCTCGCACTGGTCGCGGTGGTATGCACCAATCTGATCTCGGTGCGCTGGTTCGGCGAACTGGAGTTCTGGGTCGCGCTCATCAAAGTCGTTGCGCTGGTCGGTTTCCTGGTGATCGGCACGGTCTTCCTGGCCGGGCGGTTCACGATCCACGGCGAGCACACCGGCGTGGGCGTGCTGACCGAACACGGCGGACTGTTCCCCACCGGAGCGCTGCCGCTGATCACCGTGACGACGGGTGTCGTATTCGCTTACGCCGCAGTCGAACTGGTCGGGATCGCGGCGGGGGAGACGCGCAACCCCGAGGAGGTCATGCCGCGCGCCATCAACTCGGTGATCACCCGCATCGCCGTCTTCTACGTCGGCTCCCTGATCCTGCTCGGACTGTTGTTGCCCTACACCGCCTTTCGTGCGGGAGAGAGCCCGTTCGTGACCTTCTTCGCGGGCATCGGCCTGCCCGCCGCCGGTACGGTCATGAACCTGATCGTGCTGACCGCGGCGTTCTCCAGCCTCAACGCCGGTCTCTATTCGACCGGCCGAATCCTGCGTTCCATGTCGATGAACGGCAGCGCCCCGGGCTTCGCGGCGCGGATGTCGCGCAGCGGCGTGCCGTACGTCGGCATCCTCGCCACCGGCGCGATCGCCCTGATCGGGGTGGGGCTCGACGCGGTGGTGCCGAATCAGGCGTTCGAGATCGTGCTGAACGTGTCGGCGCTCGGCACCATCGTGTCGTGGACGGTGGTGCTGCTCTGCCAGTTGCGGTTGTGGTACCGATGGCGGCAGGGCGTGGCGTATCGCCCGAAGTTCCGGCTGCCCGGCACGCCGTACACGAGCATCTCGGCGCTGATCTTCCTCGCGGCCGTGGTGGCGCTGATGGCCTTCGGCGGCACCCCGGTGCAGCGCACGGCGGTGCTGGCGCTGGTCGCGGTGCTCGGTCCCGCCCTGATCTGCGGGTGGTTCCTCGCGCGCCGGAAAGTGCTGCGCATAGCGGAGATTCGGCACGGCCACGCCGGGCAGTTCCCTGTGCTGGCCGAACGGCCGTGGCCGGGCCGCCCGGAGGAGCCGGAGGTCATCGTCGAGGAACCTCGCGGCAAGTTCCCGGAGGACCGGGTCTAGGTCGCGGCGTGCGCCAGTTCCGCCAGCGCGGTCTCCAGGTGGCCGATCATGCGGGGTAGGTGCGGGACCGAGCGACGGCAGGCGACCAGACCGAAGTCGAGGGTGTCCGCGGTGGAGGTGACGGTGATGTTCACCGCCTGACCGTCGAACGGGATCGACAGCGGGTAGTTACTCTCCAGCCGGGCGCCCTGCAGATACACCGGTTTGCGCGGGCCGGGGATGTTGGAGATCACCAGGTTGAACGGAACTCGCGGCAGCGCTTCGAAACCCGGCACCAGCGTCATGCCCAGCGGGGACATCAGCAGCCCGGACAGCGCGATCGCCTCCCACTGCGGCAACTGCTGGAAGACCCGCTTGGACCGCCGCATCGACGCGCCGATCGCCGCCAGCCGGGCCGCCGGATCGGCGAGGTCGGTCGCGAGGTTGCACAGCACCGCCGCCACCAGATTCCCGTCCGAGTCGCCGTCGGCGGCGCCGCGCAGATCGACCGGGACCATCGCGGTCAACGGCTTGTCCGGCAACGCATTTCGTTCCAGCAGGTAGGAGCGCAACGCGCCCGCCGACATGGCCAGCACCACATCGTTGACGGTGGCGCCGGTGGCGCGGCGCACCGCATGGACGCGTTCCAGCGGCCAGGAGCCGACCGTCACGCTGCGCGCGCCGCCGATCGGGACGTTGAACATCGAGGGCGGCGCCGACAGCGGCAGTTCGAGCTGCCGCTCGGCCAGCGCGCGGGTCGCCGCGGCGGTGGCGCCGACGCCGGTTGCTATGCGCGGCAGCGTCTTTCGCAGCTGTTCCCACATCCCGACGGCCGCGTCGTCGGAGACGTCGGGACGGCCCTGCGTCCACGGGACGCGCAGGCGGGTGTCGTACGGGTCGTCGGTCAGCGTGCGCTGTAGCAGCCGCAGCGCCGACACCCCGTCCATGAGTGCGTGATGGACCTTGACGTAGATCGCGAACCGGCCGCCGGACAGCCCCTCGATGATCCGGCCCTCCCACAGCGGCCGGTGCCGATCGAGCAGGCCGGAGTGCAGCCGGCCGACCAGATCGAGCAGTTCGGTGCGGCCGCCGGGCGCGGGCAGGGCGCTGCGTCGCAGGTGATAGCCGAGATCGACGTCGTCGGCGTGCGACCAGGCCAGGCTGGAGAAGCCGCCGAGGATGCGGCTCTGCCGACGCCGGAAGCGGGGGCGCACGTCGGTCGCCGCCCTCGCCTCGTCGTACAGGTCGTGCACGAAATCGTCGGTGGCTTCGGGCGGCGGCTCGAATACCTGCAAGCCGCCGACATGCATCGGATGCTCGCGGGATTCTATTGCCAGAAAGATCGCGTCGATCGGATTGAGAAGGTCCATCGGTTCCGCCTATACCGGGTGGGCTCCAGGCCCTTGCGGGTACGGGACGGCATCGTTGCCACCACGAGGTCGAATACGTAATACCCTAACACCGCACGTGTTTCGCATTGTCGCAAAACCGGCGGTGGAGCGCGGCTTACAGGCAGTCGTCGTCGAGGTCGAGAGTGGTCCGATCGAGCGAGTCGAGCAGGTCGAACAGCGGGGCCGTGCGCGGCAGCTCCCACCGGTAGAAGTACCGGGTTGCCGCGCGTTTGCCGTCGTAGAACGAGCCGGTGCGGCCGTGCGCCGCCACCGCCTGCTCCAGCCAGATCCACGCCAGCACCACGTGCCCGAACGCCTCCAGGTACGCGGCCGAATTGGCCAGCGCCGGTGCGGGATCCAGATCCTTCCAGAGCAGTCCGGTGGTGGCGACCACCCGGCCGGCGGCCTGCTGCAGCGCGTCGGCGTAGTCGCCCAGCTCGCCGTCGGCGGTGGCACGCGCGGCCGCGACGGTCGCGCCGATCGTCTCCAGCAGCAGCGTCAGCGCCGCGCCGCTGTCCGCGGTGACCGCCCGCCCGAGCAGGTCGAGGCTCTGAATGCCATGTGTGCCTTCGTGAATCGGGTTCAGCCGGTTGTCGCGGTAGTGCTGCTCGACGTCGTAGTCGCGGGTGTAGCCGGCGCCGCCGTGCACCTGGATGGCCAGATCGTTGGCCGCCAGGCACCACTGGCTGGGCCAACTCTTCGCGATCGGGGTGAGCACCCGCAGCAGTGTCGACGCCCGCTGTATTTCGGATTCCGCTGTGGCGCTGCGTTGTTCGTCCACCAGCGTGCCGCAGTACAACTGCAATGCCAGCGCGCCCTCGGCATAGGCCTTCTGCGCCAGTAGCATTCGCCGCACATCGGGGTGGCGCACGATCGGGATCTGCGCGGTCGCCTGGCCGCGGGCGGTGGCCGGGCGGCCCTGCGGCCGGTTCCGGGCGTAGTCCAGCGCCTTCAGATATCCGGTGTAGCCGAGCGCGGTGGCGGCGAGGCCTACGCCCAGCCGTGCCTCGTTCATCATGTGGAACATGTAGGACAGGCCCCGATTCGCCTCGCCGACCAGGTAACCGACCGCGCCTGCCCGCCCACCGGGGGTGAAGGCGCCGTCGCCGAGCACCGGCGCGGTGTTGACCGTCCCGCGCCACCCCATCTTGTGATTGATGCCCGCCAGCACGATGTCGTTGCGCTCGCCCACGGAGTCGTCCGCTCCGGGCAGGAACTTCGGCACGATGAACAGCGAGATGCCGCGGGTGCCCGCGGGGGCGTCGGGAATGCGCGCCAGCACCAGGTGGACGATGTTCTCCGACAGTTCATGGTCGCCGCCGGAGATCCACATCTTGCGGCCGAACAGTCGGTAGGTGCCGTCGTCCTGCGGGACGGCCTTGGTGGTGATGTCGGCCAGGCTGGAACCCGCCTGCGGCTCCGACAGCGCCATGGTGCCGAAGTAGCGGCCTGTCAGCATCGGCCGGACGAAACGATCGATCTGATCCCCGTCGGCGTGCGCCGCCAGCAGATTCGCGTTGCCCATGGTCAGCATCGAATAACTGGTGGTGGCGACGTTCGCGGCGTAGAACCACGCCATGCACGCGGAGAACACGGTATAGGGCAGTTGCATGCCGCCCACTCGTTCGTCCATCGCCGCGCCGACCAGGCCCGCCTCGCCGAACGCGTCCAGCGCCTGCTTCACCGCCGGCAGGATGTGCACCTTCTCGCCGTCGAAGGTGGGCTCGTGCAGGTCGCTGTCGCGGTTGTGCGGGGCGAAGTACTTGGTCGCCAGCTCCCGGCTCAGGCTCAGCACCTGGTCGAAGGTCTCGCGTGAATGCTCGCGGTAGCGCTCGCGGGCGGTCAGCCCGGTCACGTCCAGCCACTCGTAGAGGAGGAACTCGATATCGCGGGCCGACATGATCAGCGAATCCATGCTCACCACCCTTGTGCGCCCGGCGATCGGGCGCAACCCCCGGCAACCCCGCTACCCGCGCAGGCCCGAGCGGTGCGGATCAGGGGTGTGTGGCGGTCACCGCGGGTGCCACGAACCGGCGCAGCAGCTCGCGCTCCTCGGCCTCGTCGCGGCCGGGGACCGTCAGCAGCGACACGATGATCCGGGTGAGCCAGCGCGCCCGCAGCGACAGCTCCCGTTGCGCCACACCGTCTTCCGAGTCGAACAGCGAGCCCCCGATGGCCTCGATCACCTCCGAGGTCTCGGCGATCTCGGAGGTGAGGCCCGCGTCGCCGGGGCGGAACCAGGCGATCAGCAGCGGGTCCGAGCGCACCGCTCGCAGCGCCGCCAAGACGCCCGCCACCACCCGGTCCGCGGGCGCGGCGGTGCCCTCGATCTCGCGCAGCACGGCGGCGCCGATGCGGCGGGCCTCGCGGTGCACGAACGCCAACCGCACGGCCTGCCGACTGTCGAAGTATCGGTAGAGCGTCGCGCGCGAGCAACCGGCGGCCTTGGCGATATCGGCCATGCCCGTGGCGGCCACCCCGCGTGCGGCGAACAGCTCGGCGGCCGCGTCGAGGATGCGCTCGGCGGCGTGCACCGCCCGCGGTTCGCTCGACCAGCGCCGCTCGGTCCCGCTCACGCCGCGGCCCGGAAGGGGACGCTGACCGGCCACCGCACGTAACTGCCTTCGGTGTAGCGCACCTTGTCGAGGTCGACGGTGAAGTCGGGGCAGCGCGTCAGCAGCTCTCGCAGCGCGATGGTCGCCTGCATGCGGGCCGCGGCCGCGC
Source organism: Nocardia wallacei (assembly GCF_029868745.1). GTDB lineage: Bacteria > Actinomycetota > Actinomycetes > Mycobacteriales > Mycobacteriaceae > Nocardia > Nocardia wallacei_B. Next base: position 22,714 of record NZ_JARWOP010000206.1, read on the forward strand.
CGAGGCAGTGGTGGTTGCCGTTGCCGAAGGTGAGGATGTTCTTCGGCCGCCGCAGTATGTCGAGTTCGCCTGCGTCCGCGCCGTATTCGCGTTCGTCGCGGTTGGCCGACGCGTACAGCAGCAGCACGCGGCGCCCGGCGGGGATGGTGACACCCTCGATCTCCACGTCCCGGGTGGTGGTGCGAGCCAGTCCCTGCACCGGCGAGGTGAGCCGCAGGAATTCGTCGATCGCGCCGGAGAGCAGGTCCGGATCGTCCAGCAGCAACCGCCGCTGTTCCGGGTACAGCGTCAGCAATTGCACAGCGCCGCCGAGGTTTCCGGTGGTGGTGTCGTTACCGCCGGTGATCATGGTGAAGGCGAAGCCGAGGATCTGCAGCACGCCGCCGACGTCGCCGTCCTCGGCCAGGCCCGAGGCCAGCAGATGCGAGATGGTGTCGTCGCCGGGAGCGGCGCGGCGGCGCTCGATCAGCGCCGCGAAGTACTGGCTCAACTCCCCGACCGCGGCCTGCGCCTGTAGTATCCCACCGGTGGCCGAGGCCGCCACGATGGCCTCGCTCCACTCGTCGAACTTGGCCCGATCCTCTTCCGGCACACCGAGATAGTGCGCGACCACCATCGTCGGCAGCGGTTTGAACAGCTCGGCGGAGAGGTCGCCGCCGCCCGCGGCGCGCATCCGCTCGATCCGTTCGGCGACGAATTCCCGGACCGCCGGGCTGATCTCCTGCACCTGACGCGGCGTGAACCCCTTGGCCACCCGGCGGCGGAACACCGTGTGATCCGGCGGATCGGTGAACACGAAGGGCCGGTTCTCGCCGAGCCCGATCTCCGACAGGTTGTTGTAGTCGACGGTCAAACCCTGTGCGGAGGAGAACGTTTCGGGATCACGGACCGCGTCGTACACGTCGGCGTACCGCGAGAGCACGTAGTAGTCCTCGTGCGCGCGGCCCTCGGGAACCACGTGGTGCACCGGGTCGAACTCACGCAGCGCGGCGTACATCGTCCACGGGTCGCGCCAGCTGTCGCCGGAGCGGAGGCGGAACCGAGCTTCGTGAGACAGATCCTCGTGCATGTCTCGACGGTAAGACAAATCCGGCTATGTGTCTAGAACATGTTTCAGACGGTACGAATCGGATGAGTGGGCGGCCGGTCGCCCAGTTCGCCCGCCGCGCGGTCCAGCAGGGCACGCACGGTGTCCTCGCTGACCTCGTCGAAGTGGCGGTACCACTGGCCGATGGTGTGGAACAGCGCCGGTGTCTCCAGGCAGATCACGTTGTCGGCGGACCCCGTCAGGGCGCGGATCGGGCGGCAGGAACCCACCGGCACCGCGAACACCACCCGCGCCGCGGGCCCGGGCCAGCTCGCACGCCGCTCGCGCGGTGTTGCCGGTCGTGACGCCGTCGTCGACGAGTACCACGGTGCGGCCCGCGATCCGCGGCTGCGGCCGCCCGCGCCGCAGCCGAGCGCTGTTGCGCAGCACCGTCTCTCGAGCCTGGCGTTCCACCCGGGACCGCTCGGGCGGGCCGATGAACGCCCGCACCACCAGGTCGTCGTCGACCACGCGCACACCGGATTCGGCGACCGCGCCGAACACCAGCCGGGGCCGGTCGGGAACCTCCAGCTTGCACACCACGGCGACGTCCAGCGGCACCCGCAACGCGGTGGCGACCTCGAAAGCCACCGGCATGCCACCACGCGGCAACCCGAGCACGATGGTGTCGGGCCCGCGGAAGGCGCGCAGGCGTTCGACGAGCCGGCGGCCGGCCTCGCGGCGATCCAGGAAGGGCATCCGTCTCACCCTGACAGTCGTGAAAGGAGGGTCGAGTCGCGTCGTCGGACTCGGAAGACAGGTGGGTACTCTACGCCCGCTCGGGCGTCGGCAGGGTCGAAACGGTCGCGAACTTCTTGCCTTTCGGTCTCGGTTTCGGCCCCCGTGCGGTCGCCCGGCACATCGGTGGCGGCTCCCGTACGATCGCGATCGGAACTCCTGGTGGACCGAGGGGGAGGGGAGTGTGGGACTTCGCCTACCGGCGCCGGTCCGCAACGGTGCGGAATGGTTGCGGCGCTTCGCCGCGACGACCCCCGGCGCGATCGTCGTGATCGCCGTCGCGGCCGTCGTGCTGTGTCTGCTCTCCGGCCTGGTCTGCGCGAACGAGTTGAGCGCCAAGACCGCCCGGCGCGACGCGGCGCTGCAGCGCTCGGAGCCGCTGGCCGACGCGGCGCAGCGGCTGTACGTGGCGCTGTCCGCGGCCGACGCCTCGGCCGCTACCGCGTTCCTCACCGGCGGCATCGAATCGCCGCGGATCCGCGGGCAATACCAGCAGGCCCTCGCCGACACCGCCGACGCGCTGGCCACGGCCACCGCGGGCGGAGGCGACGCGCAGACCCGCGAGGTCGTCGCGCGCATCTCGGCCGATCTCCCGGTGTACACCGGCCTGGTGGAGTCCGCGCGGGCGAACAACCGGCAGGGCTTCCCGGTCGGCTCGGCCTACCTGCGCGAGGCCTCGGGCCTGATGCAGAACTCGCTGCTGCCCAGCGCCGCCCGGCTCACCGAGCAGCGCCACGCCGCGCTGCGTGCCGACCAGCGCGCCGTCACCGGCCCGCCGTGGGCGGCACTGGTGTTGCTGATACTCACGCTGGCCGGTGCGGTGGTCGCGTCGCGAATGCTGGTGCGGCGCACCAACCGGCTGTTCAATCCGGGCCTCGCGGCCGGAGCGGGCGCGGCGGCGCTGGCACTGCTGTGGATCGTGCTGGCGACCGTCATCTCGAACGAGGCGATCGACACGGGCGGCGGCGGTCCCACGGCGCACAGCGAGAACCTCGCGCAGGCAAGGATTCTCGCTCAGCAGGCCCGCACCGACGAGACCCTCGAGTTGATCACCCGCGGCGATACCAAGGAGACCGAGGAGGACTTCAAGACCAAGACGGCGCAGCTCGACGCCGAGCTGTCCAGTGTCGTGGGCGCGGATTCGCCGATGCGGCAGCAGTTCTCGCAGTGGACCGCCGGGCACGAGCGGCAACTCGAGCATTACAACTCCGCGAACTACCCGGCAGCGGTGGAGCAAGCGATCGGCTCCGGCCCGGAGTCGTCGGCCCAGCGCTTCGCTCAGCTGGACACCTCGCTGCGCGAGGGGCTCGAGCGGACGCGGGCACAGCTGCGCGATCAGATCGACGGCGCGGGCGACGCGTGGATCGGCGGCGCGGCAGGCACATTGGTGTTGCTGGTGGTCGCGGCCGGCGTCGTCGTCACCGGATTGTGGCCGCGGCTGAAGGAGTTCCTGTGAACACACGGGTGCTGCGCGCGGGACTGGTGGTCGCGTCGATCGCCGTATTGGCGGCCTGTGGCGCGGATCCGGCCGTGCCACGCTCCGGCCCGGCGGTCGCGGTGAATCCGTTGCCGCCCAAGGCACGTGAGATCACCACGCCCCCGGGGGCCGACCGCAGCTGCGACGCCGAGGCGAGCCTGCGACCCGGCCCGCAGCCCACTCCCGGTGCGATGCCGCCGGGTTCGACGATGGCCCGCATCGTGCAGAAGGGCCGGGTGACGGTGGGCGTCGACCAGAACACCTACCTGTTCGGTTTCCGCGATCCGGCCACCGGTCAGCTGGAAGGCTTCGACATCGATCTGGCCCGCGAGATCGCCCGCGACCTGTTCGGCGATCCGGACCGCATCGAACTGCGCTCGGTGTCCACCGCGGAACGGCTGCCCGCCCTGCAGAACAACCAGGTCGACCTCGTGGCCCGGACCTTCTCGGTGACCTGTGAGCGCCGCCGCGAGGTCGCCTTCTCGGCCGTGTATTACAAAGGGGCGCAACGCATTCTGGCACCCCGCACCGCCGGTATCCGCGCGCTGCCCGATCTCGCGGGCAAGCGTGTGTGTGTCACCTTCGGCGCCACCTCCTCCGGTCCGCTGTTCACCCTGCCGAACCGCCCCAAGGTGCTGGGCGTGGACAACTGGACCGACTGCCTGGTCGCGTTGCAGCAGGGTCAGGTGGACGCGATCAGTACCGACGAGTCCATCCTGGTCGGACTGGCCGAACAGGACTCCAACCTCCAAGTCGTCGGTGACCCACTGGGTTTCGAGAACTACGCGGTCGGCGTACCGAAGGGCCAGGACGACATGGTCCGCTTCGTCAACGGCGTGCTCGACCGGATCCGCGCCGACGGCACCTGGCAGCGTCTGTACGCCGCCCACCTCGGTGTGCTCGGACCGTCCGCGGGGGCGCCGGCCCCGCGCTACAGCGGATAGGTGGTATGCGGTGAATGTACTGACCCTCGCCGAGCTGGAGACCGATCGCGGGGCGGCCGACCTGGACGCGGTGCACCTGGTCACCGATCGCGGAATCGTGCACGCGCGCAACGAGGATGCCGTCGCGGCGGCGGTACTCGAGCGGCCGGACGGACCGGCGATCGTGCTCGCGGTCTCCGACGGCGTCTCGACCTCCGACGATCCGCAGGTCGCCGCGGGCGCGGCCGTCCGCAGCGGCGTCTCCGCCTGCCTGGCCGCGCTGGCGGCCGGCCGCACGGCCGAGGAGGCGCTGCTCCAGGGGCTGGAGGCGGCCTTCGCGGCCGTGCGCGGCCTGTCCGTGGGCGACGGGCACTCCCCGTCGTGCACGTACGTGTCGGCGGTGCTGCGGCCGGGCAGTGACGGCGAATGCGCGATCACGGTGACGAATGTCGGTGACAGCCGGGCCTATTGGCTCAGCGCCGACGAGACCGGCACGTCCTCGCGGCGGCTGACCTCCGACGACTCCTTCGCGCAACTGCTGGTCGCGAGCGGCGTGGACGAGGAAGCCGCGATGCGCGATCCCCGCGCACATGTGCTGATGCGCTGGCTCGGCGCGGATTCCGACCACGTCCCCGCCGAGACTCCCGTGCACTCGCTGCGCGTGCGCGGACCCGGCGTGCTGTTGCTGTGCAGCGACGGGATGTGGAACTACCTGCCCGACGCCGAGGGTCTCGCCGCCGTGGCGACCGGGGCCGACCCGCGCCGCGCCGCACAGGATCTGACCGACTACGCGGTGCGCTCCGGCGGCGCCGACAACATCACCGTCGCCCTCGCGCCGGTGGCGGAAGGTGTGGGGCAGATCGGCTGATGCTGGACAATGGCGTTGTTATCGCTCACATTTACGGTATCCCGATCAGGTAGTGCAAGGAGCAGACACATGCCGGCGAGCCCAGCGATGCGTGACCTCTTCCGGCGCAAACCCATCGAGCTGATCGAGGATGAACCCGCCGGCGGACTGCAGCGGGTACTGGGCCTGTGGCAGCTGACCGCCATCGGAGTCGGCGGCATCATCGGGGCCGGGATCTTCGCGCTCGCCGGGTCGGTCGCCCACGACACCGCCGGTCCCGCGGTGCTCATCTCGTTCCTCATCGCGGGCGTCGCCAGCGCCGCGGCCGCGCTGTCCTACGCCGAGTTCGCGGGCCTGATCCCGAAGGCCGGATCGGCCTACACCTACGGCTACGCGGTGCTCGGCGAACCGGTCGGCTGGCTGATCGGCTGGGACCTGCTGCTGGAGTACACCGCCATCGTCGCGGTGGTGGCCATCGGCATCTCCGGCTACATCTCGTTCCTGCTCGAGCAGCTCGACATCGCGCTGCCGGAGTGGATGCTCGGCGCGCCCGGCACCGGCGACGGGCACTACGTCGACCTCTTCGCCGCGCTGCTGTGCCTGCTGATCGCGTTCCTGCTGAACCGGGGCATCAAGGCGGCGGCGCGGTTCGAGACCGTGGTGGTCGGGATCAAGGTCGTCGTGGTGCTGGTGGTGATCGTGGTCGGCGCGTTCTACCTCGACAGCGGCAACTACACCCCGTACTTCCCGTTCGGGTTCGGCGGCGCGGTGACCGGTGCGTCGACGGTGTTCTTCGCCGTGTTCGGCTACGACGCGATGTCGACGGCGGCCGAGGAGTCGGTGGACGCCAAACGTCATCTGCCCAAGGCGATCCTGCTGTCGCTGGCCGTCTCGATGGTGCTGTACGTGCTGGTGTGCCTGGTCTTGACGGGCATGCAGCACTACACCGAGATCAACCCGAAGAGCGGGCTGTCCTCGGCCTTCGAATCGGTCGGCCTGCCCGGCCTGGGCAGCCTGATCGCGGCCGGGGCCATCGTCGGCATCATGACCGTGCTGTTCACCTTCATGCTCGGCGTCACCCGGATCTGGTACTCGATGAGCCGGGACGGGTTGCTGCCCAGGTGGTTCGCCAAGACGCACCCGACCCGGCACGTGCCGACCCGGATCACCTGGATCGCGGGCTCGGTGTCGGCGCTGATCGCGGGCTTCCTCCCGATCGGGGAGGCGGCCGAGCTGACCAACATCGGGATCCTGCTGGCCTTCGTGGTGGTGTGCGCGGCCGTGATCGTGCTGCGCTACCGCCGGCCCGACCTGCCCCGCGGCTTCCGCACCCCGCTGATGCCGATCGTCCCGCTGGTCGGCATCGGCTTCTCGCTCTGGCTGATCACCTATCTGAAGCCGGAGACCTGGGCCCGTTTCGGGGTGTGGTTCGTGCTCGGCCTGATCATCTATTTCGCCTACAGCCGACGCCACTCGGTGCTGGCCACCGGCGGCGAGCCGACCTCGGAGACCACCACGTCCCGCTGAGGGCGGCGCGCCGCCGTGGCCTCACCGCCGGTAGCTGATGGCCAGGGCGGTGATCAACAGGGCCGCGCCGCACCATCCCGGGCCACCGAGCCGGTCACCGAGGAGCACTGCCGACAGCAGGGCGGCGGTGAGGGGTTCGAGGAGGGCCGCCAGTGCCGCGAGAACCGGTGCGGCAGTGCGCAATCCGCGGAAATAGGCGGTGTAGGCGAGTGCCGTCGGCGCGCTGCCCAGATAGGCGGCCGTGAGTAGCACATCGGGCCGCAGCGGCAGCGCCATCCCGGACGCCAGCGCCGCCGGGGTGAGCAGTACTCCGCCGGTGAGCATGCCGAAAGCGGTGGTGCGCAAGGGATCCAGACCCGCGACGGGCGTCGCGGTGATCAGGGTCATGAGGGCGAACCCCGCCGCGGCGAGCAATGCCGTGCCCACCCCGGCGGCCAACGTCCAGCCGCTCGCGGCGCCGCCGGGTGACCACGTGAGCAGGATGAGCCCGCTCACCGCGAGGGCGATCGCGAGCAGCGTGGCCCGGCCCGGTACGCGGCGGTCGCGCACCGCCGCGCCGAGGGCGACGAACACGGGCAGCGTCCCGATTGTCACCATCGTGGCCAAGCTGACCGAAATATGTTGCACCGCAACAAAATAACTGGCCTGATAGCAGCCCAGCAGGCCGCCGGTGACCAGTACCCGCCGCCCCACGGCCGGGGTGCGCGGCACCCCGCGCAACCCGCCGGTCACGGCGAGCAGTGCGACCGCGAGGCCGCCGCCGAGCAACAGTCGATAGGTGGCCACGGACAGCGGCCGCAGACCGGCCCGGTCCGCGAGCAGAGACCCGGCGAGTCCGCCCGTGCCCCAGAGGATTCCGGCGGCGATCAGTGCCGCCGCCGAACGGTCGCGCGCGGGCGCGACGATGTCGACAGACATGAAAAGGTGCTCCTGCGTCGAAGGAAGACATGACGACGACGCGGGGCAGATGTCTCGATGGCCTACCGGCCGGCAAACCGCCCCGCTCAGGCGGCGGGGGGCGGCGTGACTACGAAGATTCGGTGCACGGTGATCACTGTAGCGTCCTGTGTCCAATTGGACACACCGCGTCCCACCGCCAAATCTCCGCGTTCGACTTACATGCGTGTAACACTGAGCGGCGCACAGTGTTGCTCTCCTCATGCAAGGAGGACCGTCCGTGACGAATTCCGCTGCATCACTGGATCTGCCGAAACCCTTGGTAGTCACCCTGGGGAATCTGAAAGGCGGCGTCGGGAAAACCACCTCCGCCTTTTTTCTCGCCGGTTACTTCGCCCTCGAACACGAGTTGCGAGTGCTGGTCATCGATGCCGACCCGCTGAGCCAGACCGGCTATTCCTGGTATCGGCGGCTACAGAAAGGAGAAGTGGATGTGCCATTCACGCTGATCGCGTTTCCGTCCCGGCACGTCGACGACTGCATCGCCGACAATGCCGCGAACTACGACGTGATCATCGTGGATGCCGGAGGCGAATCGGCGGAGATCTTCAAGGCCGCGATTCCCTCGACCGACGAGCTCGTCCTGTTGACGAGCGTGAGTCCCTCGGAGGTGAAGCGAGTGCCCAGTACCTATCGGGCCGCCGAGGAGGCGGCCGTCGACGCGGCCCGCGAGATCCGGGTCCGGGTCCTGATGACGAAGGTTCCGGTGACGATGAAGAAGGGCGTCAACGTCTCCACCGAATATCGCACCCAGCGGACGCAGTTGGAGGACGCCGGTTACGAGGTGTTCGGCTCGTATCTGAGCGCCTGGAAGTGGTATCGGGAAGCCGCCGATGGGGAAGTCGGCGAGGGGGCCGAGAATCCACTGCACGATCTGGGCGAATACCGGCAGGTGGGTGACGAATTGGTGAGTCCCTATCGCGTCGCGCTGGGGGTGCCCGCCTGATGCCTCCGCAACGCAGGAAATCCGTGATCGGCGCCAAATCCGGCAATGCCGCCGTCGCCGTCAATCCGCTGGCCGACACCGCCGAGCACACCCCGCCCGTCTCGCCGCTGCGCGACGCGGAGTGGCGGCGCTCGGCGCGGAATCTGTCGGTGGTGCCCTCGGATCCGGCCGCGAACGTGCTGACGATGCCGCTGCCCGCACCCGGCGACGGCCCGCTCAGCGAACACGAGCAGGTACAGCTGTCGGCGTGCGAATCCTCGATCGGCACGCTGCGGCTGGCGTTCTGGGCGGCGGGCCGGGCGCTGCAGATCGTCCGCGACGGGCGGCTGTACCGCAGCGAGTACGGCACCTTCGACGACTATGTCGAGCAGCGCTGGGAGATGCAGCGCTCCTACGCCCACAAGCTGATTCGCGCCTGGCCGCTGGCCGCCAAGCTGCACCCGATGGCCCCGGGCATCAACGAGGGCCAGATCCGGGAACTGCTGCCGGTGGCGGCCGAGCACGGCGAGGAGGCGGCCGTGACCGTCTACGCCACCCTGGCCGCCGACGAGGTGAAGATCACCGCGGGCAAGCTGCGGGAGGCGGCGGCGGTGCTGCCGGAACGCTTCGACAAGGATCTGGCCGTGCAGCGCCTGCAAGCGTGGTTGCGCGGCGAGATGAGCCAGGAGCGGGCCGCCGACCGTCCGGTCGATCTGTTCAGCACCGTGGAGTCCCGGCTCGCCGCCCTGACCCGCCGGGTGGTTCGCAGCTCCACCGGTGATCCCGGCGCGGCCCGGGAATTCGCGGCTCGGCTGCGCGACATGGCCGAGCGGATCGAGCAGCAGATCACGGCCTGAGCCCCGTTCGGAAATGCCCCGCGGCGAATATTAATCGGCTGCGGGGCATTTCTTCGAGATCTGACGGTTTTCTATTGTTTATCTTCTTGTTATCGCATTTGTCTGCTTATCTGCTTGCATTCATATGAATGCGGGCGAATCATGGCACCTCGGATCCGGCTGGACTGACATGAAAGACGCGAACTTTTCGAATCTGTTCGAGGGCCCGGCCGACGCAATACGGCGTCGCCACCGGAGTCTCGACGAGAGGATCGGAGGACCGCATCATGGCAGGAACCGACGAAGTCCGATATACCCGCAACACGCGGCGCCTGTTCTGGTGGCTGACAGCGGCCGCGGCGGTGGTATTCGGAGCATTCGGAGCACTCCTACTGACCACGGGCCAAGCCTCGGCGCAGCAGATATCCGTTCCGGGTATCGGGTCGATCGAGGTACCGATCGAAATTCAGGCACCGGCGGAAATTCCGGAGACCGTGCCCGCCGTCGAGCCGGTGGCGCCGAAGGTCGCGCCGCATTCGGAGGCGGCCGTCACCGGAATCGTGAAGCAATTGCAGTCCGTCATTCCGGGCATCGATTTCCGGGCGCTGCTGCCCGCGCCCCGCGTGCCGGAGGCGGCGGACGCGCCCGTGACACCCGAGAAGACCCGCGGTGAACTGGCCGTCGAAGCGGCGGAATCGAAGATCGGCGCGGCCTACGGCTACGGCGCCGCCGGCCCCGACTCCTTCGACTGCTCCGGCCTGGTGCAGTGGTCCTACGGGCAGGCCGGCGTCGACGTGCCGCGCACCAGCTACGAGCAGCTCTCCGCCGGGACCCCGGTGGGCATGGACGAGTTGGAACCCGGTGACATGGTGTCGTTCTACGGCGGCGGCCACTCGGCCCTCTACGCCGGCGACGGGAAGGTCATCCACGCGGGAACCAACAGCACGGGCGTGCAGATGACGGACCTGTCCGAGATGCCCGCCAGCGGCGCCCGGCGCTTCTGAGGCCCGCGATGAAACCGTCGTGTGCGCCCGGCTCAGCGCCGTCCGCGGAAGGTGCGCCGCAGATCGTCCACCCATTCGTCCGGGGTCTCCCAGGGTATGAAATGACCGCCGCGATCGTGGGCGGTGACGTTGACCAGGTTGTACCAACTCGCGCGCGAGTCGGCGAGGAAGTGCTCGACACGGCGGTCGGTCCCGACGCCCGGCGGGTTCTCGTGGGCGACGAAGGTGATGCCGGTCGGCGCTTCCACCACCGGCCACCGATCGTGCGACGGCGTCCACGGGTAACGATTATTGTTGGCGTAGGTGCGTATCGAGGTGCCGATCGAGTTCGTCGCCCAGAAAATCGTGGCGTGCGTGAGCAGATCGTCCGCGCCGAATACCGATTCCAGGTCACCACCGTTGTCGCTCCAGCTCTGCCACCGGCGCAGAATCCACGCGAGCAGCCCGGCGGGTGAGTCCGACAGCCCGACGGCCAGCGTGCTGGAATCGAGCACATGCGCGGCCAGATGGACGGCGAAGCGGCGATCGAATTCGACGACGCGGGCGTGGACCTCGGCGGGTAGGCCGTCCGGAATAGGTTGTCCGCCACTGTAATCCCACGCCCGGTCGCCGTTGAACAGCGTCAACTTCAAACCCGACCCTATGTGGATGCCGAACAGTTCGTCGGCGTACTTGTGCCCCAGCTGACCGGTGACCAGCGCCCCCACGTCACATCCCGCGGCGGCGTACCGGCTGTGCCCCAAGGTCTCGGTCATCAGGACGTGCCAGAGGTCGGCGACCTTCCAGAAGTTCATATCGGGGTGATCGGTCAGCGGTGTGGAAAACCCGAAGCCGGGGAACGACGGGACGATGACATCGAACGCTTCGGCCGGATCGCCGCCGTGTGCGCCGGGGTCGGCCAGTGGATCGATCACCTTGGCCCAATGCCAGAACGTCCACGGCCAGCCGTGGGTCAGGATCAGTGGCGTGGGGGCGGGGCCGACTCCCGGTTTGCGCATGAAATGCACCGGCACGCCGTCGATCTCGACGCGGTAGTGCTCGTACGCGTTGATCCGTGCCTCGGCCGCGCGCCAGTCGAAGTCGCTGCGCCAGTAGTCGACCAGGCGCTCCAGATAGCGGCGGTTGACCCCGTAGTACCCATCCTCGTTGCCCACATCGTCGGGCCACCGGGTGAGTTCGAGCCGGTGCCGCAGGTCGTCCAGCACCGCATCGGGCACGTGGATAGGGTTGGGGCGCATAGGAACGGCCGGTCAGCTGGTGTGCAGGAACAGCACGTCGTAGGCGCGCCGGGCGTCCTCGGGAAAGACCAGGATGCGCATGCGATTGCGGGCGCGGCCGGCGCGGCCCCGGGTGGACCGGATGCCGTGCTCGCGCAGCAGCCGCGCCACATCACCGGCCGTGGTCTCGTCGAAGACTGTCGCCACGGTCACCAGCAGCCCGTAGTCGTCGTCCGTCGGCCTCTGCCGCCGCCACACCATGCGCATTACGAGTGACTTTCGTTGTCGCTGTCCATCACGCCGTTCCCTCTGATTCCAGCACAGCCCGCCCGGGTCGCCGCCACCGGGCGGGTCCGGGCCGCCGTGCTCGCCGAAAAACCGGTGGCGCGGGTGGTCCCGCACCGGGCACCATGATTCGCATGTTCCGGCAGTCCATCGTCGCATCGCCCGCGGTCGCGGGCGCGATGGCTGCTGCCCTGGCGGTCGCATCCGCATTCGACGGCGCCCGACGCTGACATTCCCCGGGATGTCCCCGGGACCTCGGCCGGGGAAGGTGGCTCGGCGCGCGAGGTTCCGATTCGCAACTCCCAGGGAGAGTTTCATCATGGCCAAGCAGGCCTTCGTCCGCACCAAGCCGCACCTGAACATCGGCACCATGGGCCACGTCGACCACGGCAAGACCACGCTGACGGCCGCCATCACCAAGGTGCTGGCCGCCCGAGGCGGTGCTTCCTTCGTGCCGTTCGAGCGTATCGACCGCGCGCCGGAGGAGGCCGCGCGCGGCATCACGGTCAATATCGCGCATGTCGAATATGAAACGGCCGCAAGGCATTACGCGCATGTCGACATGCCGGGCCACGCCGACTTCGTGAAGAACATGATCACCGGCGCGGCCCAGCTGGACGGCGCGATCCTGGTGCTGTCGGCGCACGACGGCGTGATGCCGCAGACCGTCGAACATGTGCTGCTGGCCCGGCAGGTCGGTGTCGAGCACGTCGTGGTGGCCTTGAACAAGGCCGACGGCGCCGACCCCGAACTGCTGGAGCTGGTCGAGCTGGAGGTCCGGGATCTGTTGAGCGCCAACGGTTTCGACGGTTCCGGTGCGCCGGTGGTGCCGGTGTCGGGACTGCGGGCACTGGCGGGCGACCCGCACTGGGTAGGTGAGTTGCTGCGCCTGCTGGACGCGGTCGACGCCTACATCCCGACCCCCGTGCGCTATACCGACGCGCCCTTCCTGCTGCCGGTCGAGAACGTGCTCACCATCACCGGCCGCGGCACGGTGGTCACCGGCGCGGTGGAGCGCGGCCGGGTCCGGATGGGCGACCGGGTCGAGATCCTCGGCTACGACGGCGCGCTGGAGTCGGTGGTCACCGGGGTCGAAACCTTCGGCCGCACCATGGAATCCGCGGAAGCCGGGGACAACGTCGCGCTGCTGCTGCGTGGCGTGCAACGGTCCCAGGTGCGGCGCGGCCAGGTGGTGGCGGCGGTCGGCAGCGTGCGCGTGCACACCCGGTTCACCGCCCGGGTGCACCTGCTGTCGGCGGCGGAGGGCGGCCGGCGCACGCCGATCACCACCGGCTACCGCCCGCAGTTCTACATCCGCACGGGCGACGTCGTCGGCGACGTCACCCTCGACACCCAGGTGGTAACCCCCGGCTCGACGGTAGAACTGACCGTCACCCTCGGCCACCCGATCCCCCTCGAACCCGGCCTCGGCTTCGCCGTCCGAGAGGGCGGCCGCACCGTCGCCGCGGGAACGGTCCTGACGGTCGCCGACTAGCCACGCCAGCCCGTCCCCGTCCCGCCTCGTCGTCGCCCGTCCCGCCTCGTCATCCCGGCGCGCTTTTGGCCGGGATCCACGTCGCGCGAATGGATTCCGGCCAAGAGCATGCCGGAATGACGAGGCCGGGTCGGGGTCGGTGGCGGGGCCCAGGGGCGGCGGTAAGAATTGACGGAACGACCAGCCGCCGATGGCGGGTCAGCGTGCGGAGCGGCCCAGCCCCGGCCCGTTGTCGGCGGCTCGGTTGCTGGCGGCCCGCAGGCTGACCGAGGTGGGGACGGATTGCTGCGGTTGCTGCGGTGGCCGGGGCGCGCGGACGGGCTGGCTCGGCGCGTCGGAGAAGGGGTCGAGGCGCGGCCAGCTGCGTCCGCTGTCGGCCAGCTCGGGCTCCTGCTCCAGCGCGTCGGCCTCGCGTCGCGACGGTGCGTCCACCTCGGCGAGGCCGACCAGCACGATCAGCATCATGGTCACCAGCGTGACCGTCATGATCAGTGGAGTGAGCAGTTCCACCGGCTCCACACCGCTGCCGCCCACGGCATGATCACCGTGGTGCGCGCTCATGGACGCCATACCGGTGTAGTGCATGCCGCACACCGCCAGACCCATGATCACCGCCGCGCCGAGGGTCGCGCCGAAGCCGTGCACGTGCAGCATGAACCACAGCGCCGCCGTCGCCGCGACCACCGCGATCACGACCGACAGCGTCACCAGCCCCATGCCGTACTCCACGTGCGCGCCCGCGTGCATCGCGGACATCCCGAGGTAGTGCATGGCCGCCACGCCCACGCCGGTGACCGCGCCGCCGATGGGTAGCGCCAGGATCTCCCGCCGCACCCGCACCACGATGGACAGCCCGATCCACACCACCACGATCGCGATGGCCGCGCTGAGCAACGTCATCGGAATGTCGTAGCGAACGGTCATGCCCTGAATGGAGAAACCGAGCATGGCGGTGAAGTGCATGACCCAGATGCCGCAACCACCCAGCGCCACCGCCGCGGCGACGAGCCAGCCGCCCGGCCACCGCGACGATCGGGCGTGGACGGCACAGCGAAGGCCGAGCACAGAGCCGATGAAAGACATGAGATACGCGAGAATGGGTGTCAGCAACCCATGGTTGAAATGGTCGAGCTCGAGCACGGCGATGTTCTCCAATGGCAACAGCAGTTATCAATCCGTGACCGGACGATAGTTCAATCCGGTGCGGGTTGGGGATTGCATTGTGAAAGCTTCGTGCCGCTGGATCAGCGGCTCAGGCTAGTAGGTGGGTCGGTGTCACCTGCGGACGTACCTTGTGCACGAAGTTTCGGCGTAGCCGGTGGTAGGGCTCGTGCTCGCCGTAGAAGTTCTGGCGCATTTGCGCCAGTTCGTAATCCCGGTAGGCAGACAGCGGCTTCGCGGCCTCGTCCGCGGCGCGGCGCTGCTTCTTCGCGACCAACCGGTCCGCCAGCTCCGGCGCCGCGGCCATCGCCTCGGCCTCTCCGCGCACCCACGCCCGGAACTCCTCGGCACTGCCCGGGGCCACCCGGTCCGCCAGGCCGATCGCCGCCGCGCGCCGGGCCCCGACCGGCAGCGTCTCGCGGGTGAGCCGGTCGGCGACCTCGCTGCCGACCCGCCGCGGCAGCGTGTAGGTCCAGTACTCCGACCCGTGCAGTCCCATCAGCCGGTAGTGCGGATTCAACACGACCGACTCGCGGCACCACACCTCGTCGGCGGCCAGCGCCAGCATCACCCCGCCCGCGGCCGCATTGCCCGCCAGGGCCGAGATGACCAGCTTGTCTGTGGTGGTCAGGATCGCCTCGACCAGGTCGTTCATCGCGTTGATGTTGTACCAGGACTCCTCGGCCGGATCGTCCGCCGCCTCGATGACATTGAGGTGGATGCCGTTGGAGAAGAAGTCCCGCGGCGGACCCAGCACCAGCACGGCCACCGGCCGTTGCGCGGCCTGACGGTAGGCGGCCAGCAGCCGGCGGCACTGATCGGTACTCATCGCACCGCCCGCGAACGCGAATTCCAGATAGCCGACCTCGCCGTGCTCGCGGTACCGCAGTTCCGACCACGTGTCCCGGGTGGCCGCCTCGAACGGCGTCACCGGAACCTCCGGAACTCCGGCGAGCAACTCGGGGCCCAGCTCGTCGACCGCGGGCCGCTTGAATGTGGCCGGTCCGCCCGGCGTACGCCGCGGCCGCAACTGCGGCAGCCACACCGCGCCGTCGACGGTGGCCCGGCAGATCGCGCCGTCGCGGGTCGCGATCACCGAGCCGGGGAAGCCGCGCAGCCGATCCTCGTTGTGCCCGCCGTGCAGGAAGTACTGCCGCCCGAACAGCTCGTCCAGCACGCCCGGCTGGGAGTCGGCGGCGCGCAGCCGCCGCAGCACGGTGGCGGTGTCGTCGGCCGACCAGTCGATGCGGCGGTACTCCTGGGCGTGGTAGGGCCGCAGCTGTCCGCGCACGTCGGGGCGGCTGTAGTCGAGCGGTTCGGGCATGAACCGGCTGTCGGCGAAGCGCTCGACGGCGAGCAGCACCGCGCGCACGGCCGCGTCGGAGACCTCGTTGCGATACAGCTCGCTCTTGCCGCACGCCGCGACCGGGAAGGGCTCGGAGGCCCAGATCGGCCCGGCGTCCATCTCCGCGACCGCCTGCAACACGGTGACGCCCCACTCCGGAGCGCCCTCCTGAATGGCCCAGTCCAGCGAGGACGGTCCACGGTCGCCCTTGGGACCCGGATGCACGATCAGGACGGGATAGGCAGTCCAGATGTCCTCCGGAATCGCCGAAGTGAGCATCGGAGCCAGAATCAGGTCCGGCCGGAAATGGCTCACCCGCGCGCGCAGCAGATCGTCGCCCAGCGCCAGTTCGACGCCGACTCGGTGCCCGCGTTCCCGTAGCTCGGTGTGCACCCGCTGCGTGAGACTGTTGAATGCGCTGGCGACCAGCAGGATGCGCACGGTTTTCCTCCATCAGGCGGTGCTGCGGGCGGACCGGGATCGCCGATCCGAGTGAATGTTCTCCACGAAACTAGCGGGGCGCCAAATGCGGTGCATCTCGGGCACACCCGGAGCAACTGACGGGCGTTTCGCGACCCGCTGCGCGGGTATCTCGTCAGCGCTCAGCGAAGTGCGGATTGGGGCCGCGAAACCCGCCCCGAGCAGGAGGGACGATGTCCGACAACAACTCTCGGGGCGATCAGGCCGTGCTGCCGAGCCAGGTAGGTGACGACCGGTCGGTGTTCGACCGCTTCGCGACCGTCGTCGCGGATCGCGTCTCGCAGGCGTGGTTTTTCACCGCCTGCGCGCTCATCGTCGTCCTCTGGGCGCCCACGATTCTCCTGACCGACCTCGACACCTGGCAGCTGATCATCAACACGGTGACGACGGTCATCACTTTCCTCCTCGTCGCCCTCCTGCAGAACACCCAGCGCCGCGCCGACGCCGCCGTCCAGCAGAAACTCAACGCGATCGCCGACGGCCTCGCCGACCTGATGCAGGCCGTCGGCACCGATAACCCCGAACTCCAACAGGACCGCCGCGAACTGCTCGCCGCGGTCGGCCTGGAAAACCGCGAAGGCGCCGATTGAGCGGAAAACGGTCATGGGGGAATCGGTTCGCTCGCGGCGGGGGTTGGGCCTGGGGTGAGCATTGGAATTGCGGTATCGCCGTTCGCGCTCGATGCCACCGGCAATGCGGTGGATGCGGCCGTCGCCATCGGCCGGGAGGCGGCCGGGGCCGGGCTGAGTTCGCTGTGGTTCGGGCAGGGTTTCTCGCACGACGCCGTGCTGGTGTCCGCCGTGGTGGGGCGCGAAGTGCCGGGTATCGAGGTGGGCACGTCCGCCGTGCCGATTTCGGGCCGCCATCCACTGCTGGTCGCGAGCCAGGCCCAGACCGCGCAGGCGGCGACGGGCGGGCGTTTCATGCTCGGGCTGGCGCTCGGCACCGCGGCCACCACCGAACAGGTCTTCGGGACCGGCTTCGCGCGCCCGATCGCCCGCCTGCGCGAATTCGTCACCGTGCTGAACTCCGTATTCGACACCGGCACAGTCGATTTCCAGGGCGAGACGATAACGGCGGCGAACCCTATGCCCGCCGCGGTCGCCGGCGCCGAGCCGCGGGTGCCGATCCTGGTGGCGGCCATGGGACCACAGGCCTTGCGGGCCACCGGCGAACTGGCCGACGGCACGCTGCCCTTCCTGGTGAGTCCGCGGGCACTGGCCGAACACGTCGTCGCTCCGATCGAGCGCGCCGCGGCGCGGGCCGGGCGGAACCGCCCGCGCACGGTCGTGCTGGTTCCCGGAGTCGTCACCGCCGATGTCGACCGAGCCCGCGAGGCGGCGGCCGAGCAGACGGCCTTCTACGACTCCATCCCGTCCTACACCCGCATGATCGGCCTCTCCGGCGTCTCCCGCGCCGCCGACCTGGTCGTCATCGGCGACGAGGAGCACATCGCCGCCCGCGTCGAGGAATACTTCGCCGCGGGCGCGACCGATGTGGTCTTCTCGCAGACCGGCCTGACCACCTCCGAGGACCAGCGCCGAACCTGGCGGCTACTCGGCGAGCTGAATCGCGCTCGCCGAGTGGGCGATCAGGCCATGTTGCCGTCGTAGCAGAGCGAGGCGGTGCGCCAAGTCGCTTCGGGGCGGGCCGTTCCCGCGCCGAAGTGCCAGCCCGCTACGGGCCCGGCGGCCTTCCAGAACAGCCGCCCGTCGGCGGCCCGGACCACCTGGTAGATGTCCTCGGTGCCGGGGATCAGCTGGTTGCCGCTGCAGTAGTCGTTGTACGAGGTGCCGGGCTGGCGAGCCCCGGCGCTGAACTGCCCGGCGGGATCGGTGCGGGCACCCGGGTTGGCGACGGTGTCGAGGCGATCGGTCGAGGCTCCGGCGAACCAGTACGGTGCGCCGAGACTGTCTGCCCCGCAACGATACTCGCGGCCACCCGCGACCACGGTCGCGCCGGGGTGATGCGCGGCGCCGTCCCAGGCGCAGGCCGCCGTGGGGTGGACCGTCGACGTGTGGGATTCCGCCGCGGCCGGGCCTGTCACCAGGCCGACCCCTCCGACGATCACCGCGGCAATCGCGGTGAGTGTGAACGTTGCGCGAGGAACATATGCCATGACTCTCGCCTCTCTGCTCGCCGTTGAGCAATCTACTATCTACGTACGTAAATAGTAGATGAAGCACGTCGTATCGCGCCACGTCATGAAGGCCACAAGGCATTCGGCCTTAACGGACACAATCCGGGCCGGCGCGGCAATTCTCGCCGTGCCGGGGTGATCTGCGTCCGCTCAGGCCGGTGTCAGCGCGATCTCGCCGCCTCCGGGCAACAGGAACGGCAGCAACTGCGCCGCCTCCGCGCGCACGGCCTCCTCGTCGGCGGCCGACAGCGGATGCCACGGGGTGATGCGCAGCGTCGAACCGCTCAAATCCCAACGGCCGTGGACGAATCCGTCGACGAGGTACATCGGCACGCCCGCCGAGGCCACCTTGGCGATGCGCGTCCGGTCCTCGTCGCTGATGACGCGCCGCCGATCCCGATGCCCGAGGAGCGCGTTGTCGAAGGCGGGCAGGAAACGCACCGGCACCGGCAACTCCGGGTCGGCCAGTGGCGCCCCGGGCAGGTCGAACAGCTCGCGACCGTCCTCGTCTCGGACGATCCGCAGCCGTGGCCGCAACCGCTCCACGACCTCCGTCAGCCGCGTGACGCCCGACCAGGCCTGCACATCCGCGACGGTCGCCGGACCGAACGCCGCGAGATATCGCAGCACCATCGTCTCCGGTTGCGGCAGCCGTTCCAGGGACTCGCCGATCCATTCCTCCGCGAGCGCGACCGACACGTACCGGGTGCGCCAGCCGCCCCACGCGCCCGAATCACCCACGTGCACAAGGGGCATCAGCAGCCCGACCGACTGGGCGAGCCGTCCCGGATGCCGCCGCGGAAACCGTTCGGCCAGCACCTTGCCCAGCTCCCGCCGGGTGGGCGTGGCACCGGTCAGCAAACCCCTTCCCGCGGCGGCCAGTTCACCGAGATCCAGTCCCGCGATCTCGTCGCGGAAGTACGCCGACCGCAGCAGCGACTCGACGGCCGCCCGCACCGTCGGCTGCAACCAGCGGAAATCCTCCGCCGTGGACAGATGCACGGTGCGGCGAATCATGGTGGATCGCACCACCTTCCGATCCCGCAGCAGGCCCTCCAGCTCGTCGTGCCGGAAGCCCCGAAGCCGCGTCCACAGCCCGACATACGGCCAGTTCGGCTCCTGCCCCTGCACCGCGACCAGATGGCGGATCACCTCCAGCGCGGGCATCGTCACCCGCTCGGTCAGGAACTGCCGGGTCAGCAGTGTCCGGTTCAGCGCGCGTCGCGAGAGTTCCGTCATGAACCCATCCTGATCGGGATATAGGACAGTTTCGGTCCTATGTGGCACGCCGCTATTTGCGCGCGAAACGCGGGGCGCGGGGTGATCATGGAGGTATGTCGAGCGACCTGGCCGCCTTCGTGCGCGGACTGCCCAAGGCCGAACTGCACCTGCACCTCGAGGGCACGCTGGAGCCGGAGCTGAAATTCCGGCTGGCCCGGCGCAACGGTGTGGAGCTGCCCGAACGCACGGTGGACGAGGTGAAGCAGACCTACGACTTCCACGACCTGACGTCCTTCCTGCAGGTCTACTACCCGGCCATGCGGGTCCTGCAGCGCGCGCCGGACTTCCACGACCTCGCCTACGAATACCTGCTCCGGGCGCACGCCCAAGGCGTGCGGCACGTCGAGATGTTCTTCGACCCGCAGGCCCACACCGGCCGCGGCGTCTCCTTCGACACGGTGATCGGCGGCTACCGCTCGGCGATCGTGCGGGCGCACCGCGAGGTAGGCATCTCGGCCGAGCTGATCCTGTGTTTCCTGCGCGACCACTCCGCCGAATACGCGATGGCCACCTTGCTGGAGGCGCTGCCGTACCGGAATTGGATCATCGGCGTCGGCCTGGACTCCGACGAGCGCGGCAACCCGCCGAGCAAGTTCGCCGCCGTCTTCGAGCGCGCGCGGCGCGAGGGCTTCCAGCTGACCATGCACTGCGACATCGATCAGCAGAACTCCCTCGAACACATCCGGCAGGCGCTCGAGGACATCGCCGTGGACCGAATCGACCACGGCACCAACATCGTCGAGGACGAGCGCCTGGTGGAGTTCGCGAGGTCCAAGGGCATCGCCTTCACCTGCTGTCCGGTCTCCAACTCGTTCGTCACCGCGCAGATGAAATCGGCCGAGATCACCGGGCTGCTGGAGCGCGGTGTGACCGTCACGGTGAACAGCGACGACCCCGCCTATTTCGGCGCGTACGCTGCCGAGAACTACACGGCCCTGGCCGAACAGGCCGGACTGAGCCGGGAGCAGCTGGCCGAGCTGGCCCGAAACTCGTTCCGCGCCTCCTGGATTACGCCGGCGCGGCGCGAGCGGTACCTTGCCGAGATCGATGAGTACGTCGCTCGTCACAGGGCCGATCCCGCGACTTGACGGATCGCACGGTGCGATGCCATTATGAATATGGGAAGGCACCGGAAATCAGGTGCTTGTTTCTTTGCGTCTCTAGACATCTCCCGATTCTGGGTGTAATTTGAGTCTTCGCGCCGGGTCGCGTGCTGTCCGACTCTCGAAATGCCCAACCATGGAAAGTGGCACTTGTCTGCATGCCGCTTTTCGCGTGTTGCCGTCGAGTCGGTCGGCACGGCGTCCGGAACGGCGCGATATGTGAAATCCGCCCGCAGGTCAAGCAGATACCGTGACGAAGGACGCATCTTGGCAGTCTCGAATCAGACCATTCCCGGCGCACCGAAGCGTGTCTCTTTCGCGAAAGTCCGTGAACCACTGGAGGTCCCCGACCTCCTCGACGTGCAGACGGAGTCGTTCGGCTGGCTGATCGGCGCGCCCGCCTGGCGTGCCCGTGCCGAGGCGCGCGGCACCTCGCCGGTCAGCGGATTGGCGGAGGTGCTCGAGGAGATCAGCCCCATCGAGGACTTCGCCGAAACCATGTCGCTGACGCTGTCCGATCCGCGCTTCGAGGAGGTCAAGGCCTCCGTCGACGAGTGCAAGGACAAGGACATGACCTACGCGGCGCCGTTGTTCGTCACCGCGGAGTTCATCAACAACAACACCGGTGAGATCAAGTCTCAGACGGTCTTCATGGGCGATTTCCCGATGATGACCGAAATGGGCACTTTCGTCATCAACGGCACCGAGCGCGTGATCGTCTCGCAGCTGGTGCGTTCCCCGGGCGTCTACTTCGATCGCACCACCGACAAGGCGACCGACAAGGACCTGCACGCCGTACGGGTGATCCCGTCGCGCGGCGCGTGGCTGGAGTTCGACGTCGACAAGCGCGACACCGTCGGCGTACGCATCGACCGCAAGCGCCGGCAGCCAGTGTCGGTGCTGCTCAAGGCGCTCGGCTGGACCAGCGAACAGATCACCGAGCGGTTCGGCTTCTCCGGGATCATGATGACGACCCTGGAGAAGGACAACACCCCGGGCACCGACGAGGCGCTGCTGGACGTGTACCGCAAGCTGCGTCCGGGCGAGCCGCCGACGAAGGAGTCGGCGCAGGCTCTGCTGGAGAATCTGTTCTTCAAGGAGAAGCGCTACGACCTGGCTCGCGTCGGCCGCTACAAGATCAACAAGAAGCTCGGCACCCACCCCGGCGAGGCCGCGGGCCCGCGGGTGCTCACCGAGGAAGACATCGTCACGATCATCGAATACCTGCTGCGCCTGCACGCGGGCGACCGGACGATGACCGCGCCCGGTGGTATCGAGGTCCCGGTCGAGGTGGACGACATCGACCACTTCGGCAACCGTCGCCTGCGCACGGTCGGCGAGCTGATCCAGAACCAGTTCCGGGTCGGCCTGTCGCGTATGGAGCGCGTGGTCCGTGAGCGCATGACCACCCAGGACGTCGAGGCGATCACACCGCAGACGCTGATGAACATCCGTCCCGTCGTCGCGGGCATGAAGGAGTTCTTCGGCACCTCGCAGATGTCGAACTTCCTCGACCATCGCAATCCGCTCGCCAGCCTGACGCAGAAGCGCCGCGTGTCGGCGCTCGGTCCGGGTGGTCTGAGCCGCGAACGCGCCGGTCTGGACGTGCGCGACGTGCACTACAGCCACTACGGCCGCATGTGCCCGATCGAGACGCCGGAAGGCCCGAACATCGGCCTGATCGGTTACCTGTCGGTGTACGCGCGAGTGAACCCGTTCGGTTTCATCGAGACGCCGTACCGAAAAGTGCTGGACGGCAAGGTGACCGACGAGGTGGTCTACCTGACCGCCGACCAGGAAGACCTGCATGTGGTGGCGCAGGCGAACGAGCCGCTCGATGCCGAGGGCCGCTTCCTGGAGCGCCGTATTCCGGTGCGCCGCAAGAACTCCGAGGTCGAACTGGTCAGCGTCGACGAGGTCGACTACATGGATGTCTCACCGCGCCAGATGGTTTCGGTGGCGACCGCCATGATCCCGTTCCTCGAGCACGACGACGCCAACCGTGCCCTGATGGGCGCGAACATGCAGAAGCAGGCCGTGCCGCTGATCCGCACCGAAGCGCCTTTGGTCGGCACGGGCATGGAGTTGCGTGCGGCGGTCGATGCGGGCGACATGGTCGTGAACGAGAAAGCCGGTGTGGTCGAAGAGGTTTCGGCTGACTACATCACCGTGATGCACGATGATGGCACTCGTCGTAGTTATCGCATGCGGAAGTTCTCGCGGTCGAATCAGGGCACGTGCGCCAACCAGCGTCCGATCGTGGACGAGGGGCACCGGGTCGAGCAGGGTCAGGTTCTGGCCGATGGTCCGTCCACCGAGAACGGTGAGATGGCGCTCGGCAAGAACCTTCTGGTGGCGATCATGCCGTGGGAGGGCCACAACTACGAGGACGCGATCATTCTCTCGCAGCGCGTCGTGGAAGAAGATGTGCTGACCTCGATTCACATCGAGGAGCACGAGGTCGACGCTCGTGACACCAAATTGGGTGCCGAGGAGATCACGCGGGACATTCCGAATGTCTCGGATGAGGTCTTGGCGGATCTCGATGAGCGGGGCATTGTCCGCATCGGTGCCGAGGTTCGTGACGGTGACATCCTGGTCGGTAAGGTCACGCCGAAGGGTGAGACCGAGCTGACCCCCGAGGAGCGCCTGTTGCGCGCGATCTTCGGTGAGAAGGCGCGCGAGGTGCGTGATACCTCGTTGAAGGTGCCGCACGGCGAGTCGGGCAAGGTGATCGGTATCCGGGTGTTCTCGCGTGAGGACGACGACGATCTGCCGCCGGGTGTGAACGAGCTCGTGCGGGTGTATGTCGCCCAGAAGCGCAAGATTCAGGACGGTGACAAGCTCGCGGGTCGTCACGGCAACAAGGGTGTGATCGGCAAGATTTTGCCGAAGGAGGACATGCCGTTCCTGCCGGACGGCACTCCCGTGGACATCATCCTGAATACGCACGGTGTGCCGCGTCGTATGAACATCGGCCAGATCCTGGAAACCCACTTGGGCTGGATCGGTAAGGCGGGCTGGAACATTCAGCTCGCCGACGGCACGCGTCCGGACTGGGCGCAACGCCTGCCGGAGGAATTGTTGTCCGCCGAGCCGGACACCAATATCGCCACCCCGGTGTTCGACGGCGCCCGCGAGGACGAGCTGACCGGGCTGCTGGGCTCGACTCTGCCCAACCGTGACGGTGAGGTCATGGTCGGGGCCGACGGCAAGGCGACGCTGTTCGACGGTCGTTCGGGTGAGCCGTTCCCGTATCCGGTGGCGGTGGGCTACATGTACATCTTGAAGTTGCATCACTTGGTGGACGACAAGATTCACGCGCGGTCGACGGGTCCGTACTCGATGATCACGCAGCAGCCGTTGGGTGGTAAGGCGCAGTTCGGTGGTCAGCGTTTCGGTGAGATGGAGTGCTGGGCCATGCAGGCCTACGGCGCCGCCTACACCCTGCAAGAATTGCTCACCATCAAATCCGACGACATCGTCGGCCGCGTCAAGGTGTACGAGGCAATCGTCAAGGGCGAGAACATCCCCGAGCCCGGCGTCCCGGAGTCCTTCAAGGTCCTCCTCAAAGAACTCCAGTCCCTCTGCCTCAACGTAGAGGTCCTCTCCGCCGGCACCGCCATCCAACTCCAACAAAGCGACGACGAGGTAGACCGCACCGCCGCCAACCTCGGAATCACCCTCTCCCGCAACGAGTCCCCCACAGTGGACGACCTGACGGGTTAGCCAGTAGTACAGCAGCGGGGGGGGCCGGCCGGGGGGGGGGGGGGGGGGGGGGGGGGGGGGGGGGGGGCCGGCGCCGGGGGGGGGGGGGGGGGGGGGGGGGGGTGGGGGGGGGGGGGTTGGTGGTGGGGAGTAGGAGGCGGGCCACCACGCCGCTGACCGGGGAGACG
>NZ_JARWOP010000207.1 GCF_029868745.1 Nocardia wallacei
TGGAGGCGCAGGTCGAGCGCCGTCCTCCCCCCCCCGCCCCCCCCCCCCCCCCACACCCTTACCCCCCCCCCCCCGGCGGCCCGGGCCCACCCGCCCCCCCCAACCCACCACGGGGCCGCCACCCCGCACCCGAGAGGAACCAGATCATGAGCGCGTTCGCGCCCACCCCCGAACAGCTGCACATCCACGACCTGTTCCGCACCGGCGGGCCGATCCGCGTCCGCGCCGGGGCAGGTACCGGCAAGACCACCACCCTCACCCAGCTCGCCGAGATCGTCCACGAACAGCGGCGCGCCGGCCTGTACCTCGCGTTCAACAAGGCCATCGCTGAGGAAGCCAAATCGAAGTTCCCCCAGGCGATCTCGGCGTCAACCGCGCATTCGCTGGCGTGGCGCAACATCTCCAACACGCGGCACGCACCGCTGTTGGACCGGATGCGCACCGGCGCGCGGATCCCGATCGGCGAGACCGCCAAGCGGTTGCGCGTCGACCGCTGGACGACCAGCGTCGGCGACGGTGGCGCGCTCACCGCGTACGAGGTCACGCGCCACGCCCTCGCAGCGGTCGACCGGTTCTGCAAGTCCGCTGTACCGGAGCTGACACCGCGGCACGTCGGCAAGATCCCCGGCCTCGACCACCGCGACGTTCACGGCCAGCTCGTCGAGTTCGTTTTTCCTGTCGCCCAGGCGATCTGGGCCGACCTCCAGGATCCGCGCGGTGAGGCGGTCGCGTTCGGCCACGGGCACTACCTGAAACTGTGGGCTCTGGAGCGGCCCAAGATCGGCCCCGAGGGCGGCGTGGTCTTCCTCGACGAGGCACAGGACACCAGCCCGGTCCTCGCGGGAATCATCGACGATCAGACCCACCTGCAACTCGTCGCCGTCGGCGACCAGGCGCAGGCCATCTACGGCTTCACCGGCGCCACCGACTACATGACCCAGGCCACCGACTCCACCGAGGGCCGCCTCACCCAGTCGTGGCGATTCGGCGAGACGATCGCCGACGCCGCCAACGTGCTGCTCGACCGCCTCGGTGACGATCTGCGACTGACCGGAAACCCCGGCCGCGCCAGCATCGTCGACTACAGCGCGACAGGCCTGCGCGTCACCCTGACTCGCAGCAACGCGACGGCCATCGAGTGCGTGATGGCCGCCCAGGCTGCCGGGCGCAAGGTGCACCTGATGAGCGAGAACCGGTACGCCGTCCAGTTCTGCGATGACGCCGAACTGCTGATGGACCCGAACCGGCCGCGCTGGAAGAAGCCGCGCCTCGCCGACCTCGCCGCATTCAAGGACTGGGACCAGGTCGTGCAGCACGCCAACGACTCGACCGACTCCGCGGACTGGAAGGTGCTCGTCACCCTGATCGACCGCTACTCGACCGCCGAGGTCCGCACCGCTCTGGCCGGTGTGGTCACCGAGCGGCAGGCCGACCTGGTTGTGTCGACCGCGCACAAGTCGAAGGGCCGGGAGTGGAGCAGCGTGCACCTGGAGACCGATATCGCCGAATACGTCGAGCAGGCGGCCGACGGCGTCGCCCAGGCCGAGGCGTGGATCGCCGCGGGAGGTCGGCTGCGATTCGATGCCGACGGCAACGAGGTCCCGAAGCACGTGCACGAGTGGCGAGTACGCCGCTCCAACGATGGCCAGACGCCGGAGGAAGCACTGCGACGCAGCCAGAAGCGGCTCAAGGACGAACTGATGCTGGCGTACGTGGCCGCGACCCGCGCGCAGAACGTGCTCAACCCCGGCGCTCTGGCGACCGCGCCCCGAGCGCTGGAGGTGGCGGCGTGATGCGCACGGCTCGACTCCGTACAGTTGGCGTATGTACGACCAACGAGCGGAAGGACCCTGACGTGATCGACCGCGAGAAGTTGTGGACCGCGCAGCAGTGCGCGGACTACATCGGCGTCAAACTCCGCACCTGGCACGGGTACGTGAAGCGGCCGACGAGGGAGAACCCGGCGCCGAAACCGGTCGACAAGATCGGCTCGACGCCCGTATGGGACAGCAGCGAAGTGAAGGCGTGGCAGGCAGCCAGACCCGGCTCGCCAATCGCCAACCAATAGGCCGGCCGCCACCGGCTCACCCGAAAGGAACCATCCAGTGTCGATCCCTGCCCGGATTGCCGCAGCTGGAACGATCGTGATCAACGTGCTGTCGTTCGCGTTGTCGTTCTACGCGCTGACCGATATCGCGCGCCGCGCTCACGTCGCAGTGCCCGTCGCGTGGCCGCTGATCGTCGACGGCCTGATCATCGTCGCGACGGTCGCAGTCGTCGCGCTTCGCGGATCCGTCTACGCGTGGGTCCTGCTCGTCGCCGGTGCGTCAGTGTCGGTCGCAGGCAACGTCCTTCACGCCGTGTACCCGGAGGGGCCGATTCCGGTGGAGGTCGCGGCCTTCCTTGCCGTCGTGCCGCCGGTGGCACTCGTGGCGGTGACGCACCTGACCGTCCATCTCGCGCGTCACGCCGCGCCGCTGACTTTTCCGGACATCACAGCGCATGACCTACCTGACGCGAACTGGGTCGAGCAGGCGCCGGAAGAGTACGTCGAAGGGTTCGCTCCGAAACAGACAGAGCCGACGACGACCGAGCCGGTCGCCATCGCTGGGCCGGGCGCCGAGCCAGTCCCGGAACCCTCGCACACAGACCCGCGCGAACTGGCCGAAAAGCTGATCCGCGAGACGACCTCGTCGAACTACGCCATTGCCGACCAGGTCGGCGTCTCCGAGGCCACGGTGCGCCGGTGGCGAAAGGTCATGGCGCAGCTGCGGTAACGGGGCTGGATGCACAGTCGATAGCCCGGAGTAACGGGGGATGGCGCCCCCAACGAGGGAGAGGGACGCCTGGGATGACAGAGCGGGTGGGCGGATTGCCATGGATATCATAGATGAGTTTATTATCCAGTATGTTCGCGAATTTGACTACTATACGCGGGTCGCTAAATTCGTAGAGGGACGACTTGATGAAGCGCTCCATTCCGCTGGCATCAAATGTATCGTGACAAGCAGGGCGAAGAGTGTCGACCGACTCCGAGACAAGTGCATCAAGCGAAATAAGAAGAGGGAATATCCGTCGACTGAAGCGATACGAGCAGACATACGCGACCTAGCCGGGGTCCGCGTCGCCCTTTATTTTCCGGGTCAGCGAGATGAAGTAGACCGCATTATATCCAGACTCTTCAATTTGATCGGAGAGCGGAGAGAGTTCCCTCAAATAGGCAAAATTGATGAGTCGAGCGAAGGCGGCTCGAGCCGTAACAAAAATCGATTCTCCGGATACTCCGCGCTGCACTATCTACTTCGGATAAAGGACGAGGATCTATCTGCCGCAGATACAAGATACAGTTCAGCGCAGGTGGAGGTGCAAGTCGCTTCAGTTCTCATGCATGGCTGGTCAGAGGTCGAACACGATCTGGCCTACAAACCATTGCAGGGGGACCTATCCGCGGAAGAGGTCAAGTTGTTGGACCAACTGAATGGGTTGGTTCATGCTGGAGAAATTGCTCTGGAGCAGTTGCAGCAGGCGGGCCAGAAGCGAGTCGAAGAGAGCACGCGCCCATTTGCATCCCACTTCGAACTCGCAGGCTATCTCCTCAACCACGCCCGAGAGATCGGAATAGATACTGTCAGCGAAACGGAGCTTGGCCAGGTTGACGTACTTCACAGATTTGCGAAACGTCTTGGCATCACGACTCCAGGGGAGCTGAAGATATATCTCGCCCATGTCCACGAACGAGTGGAACAGAGAGCGCTTGCAGAACAAGTCATTGACGCGATACTGCGCGAAGATCCTAATCGCATTGAAACACTGATAGAAGTTTTTGCGCCCTATAAGGCTGGCGACAAAGACGCGATGCTCGGAAAAATCGGTGAGTTTGTACTCGCCTGGTCCAGGCTAGAGCAGTATCTCGATCGTCTCGCGCCAGGATCAAAAAGCCCCATTAAAGCTCTGATGATGCTTGAGACAAACCGTCGCGTCGATCCTATTCTCTTGTCTGAGATTCACAATTTACGTCGACTGCGAAACCAGATTGTCCACAGTAGGATTGACCTGAACCTGGACTCTATTTCGAACGAATTGGATAGGCTAAATGCCGTAATTGAACGTGTTCGCGAACTGCTTGATGGTACGGATGGAAGTGGCGCACACTAATCGTGGTACGCCACAGCCTCCAAACCTCACAAGTCGTATCCCTCGATCCAGTCGATCGCTGGCGACCGGTACTCCGCGCCGAACAACGGATAGTTGCCCTCAACGATCAGACCCCACCGGCGATTCGTCGCGCCGGAAGGCACGACGTTGCCGGTGTCCGGCCATGTGAGGAACGAGGTGCCGTTGCGGTACGCGGTGAACAGGTTGCCCACGCGCCGGAACTCGATCTGGTCAGTGGTCGCGATGTTCGTCGGCGTCGACGCACGCTGCGTTTGCCCGGTGCTGCCGGTGGATACGCCGGACGTCGGCGGTAGACCGCTCTGCGTGACGATCGCGCAGCCCGTTCCCGTCGTGACGACCAGGTAGCACATGGTCGCTGCGCCGAAGGTGTCCGCGACCGACAACACGAGGCCGGTGCAGTTGTCGGTGGCGAGGTTCCCCACCGGTGCGATCAGCTGCGCACGCACGCCGTAGTTGTCGGTCTGGAGTCGGCCGCTGTTCGACCCGCCCTGATAGCTGGCCCAGTTCCCGGCGCGGCCGTCGCCGTTGCCCATCGTCTTCATCTGGGCTCGGCTGGTGGCGATCTTGGGCGAGGCGTTCCGGTCGGTCCGCCAATCGCCACCCAGCGAGGCCGAGTCGGCTCGGTTGAGGTCATCGCGGTACGCGGCGCCGGCCTGCCAGATCAACGCGTCGCCCGCGTAGATCCGCGACAGCGCCGCGTCACCCGCGTACACCTTGGAAAGGGTCGCGTCACCAATGCGTTGGGGCACAGGTCACCCCACGATCCCGTACCAAGTGGTCGACGGACGGCCGGACCCGAGCGCGTCGTACTGCGCCTGCGTCATCTTCACCAACGTGATCACCGTGCCGTCGCTGCCGACCTTCGCGTCGACATCCTGCTTGCGCACGGCGTGCCCGTTCGCTGTCGGCGCCGGAACGGTCGGCGAGCTGGCGAAGGTCTTCGCCCCCGAGATCGTCTCTGTGCCAACCAGATGCACGACCGCCGAGTCGTCCGCCTTTGCTGCGATCGCTGAGGCGTTGGCGGCCTGGGCTCGAGCATCGGTGTAGTACCGATTCGTCGAACCTTCCGGCACAGCGTCGGTGCTGCCCGGACTCGGCGATATCTCCGTGAAGGATGAGCCGCCCCACCGGTACACCTTGTTCGAGTCCAGGGCGATGTAGATCTTCCCGGTCTCTCCAGTGCCCGGAAACGCTCCCGTGCTGGCGAATTCGAGAACATCATCCACGTAGCTCGGCAGCTGAGAGGCCGGCACTTTGCCGCTCTCGTCCAGCGCTGCGTACCCGTTCGCGTTCCCCTTGTTCGCCGCGCGTTCCCGCGCGTTCAGTGCGTCGGTGATCGCACCGGTCGCCGACAGCTTGGACTGCGAGAGTCCGCCATCCGCGACATGGTCGTTGGTGACGCCGTTGGGCGCGATCGAGATGACGCGGTTCTGCGACAGGTCGCCGCCGCCGGTCAGGCCCCCGGCGCCGCTGACGCTGCGCGTCGCAGGGACACCGCCCGCTGCTGCGTCGGCAGCGGATTCCGCTGCGTCAGCGGCTGATTGGGCAGCCTCGGCGGCCTTCGCCGCCGCTGTGCTGGCAGCCGTCTCGGCTGCGTTGGCCGCCTGCCATGCTTCGGAGACGACGCCGGGAGGCTGGGGCTCGTACTGGCTGAAGAGCGGGGTCAGCCGCACCGGTGTGGGCTCGTCGGGGATGACGATGTTCTTCGGCGGGCGCCAGATGCCGAATCGCAGCATCACCTTGGCCGGTCCGGGATCCAGGTCTGGGCTTGTCATCTCGCCGTCGACGACCTGGATGACGATGCGGTTCGTCGTCGTAGCGCCCGGACCGTCCGCATCCGGGCTGACCTCGGGGCGCCAGATCTCGACGGAGCCGTTCACAGGGTCATCAGCGATATCGTCGAACTGGTCGAAAAGTACGGTCATCGCGCGACCTCGAAGCTATAGCCGCCGAGTGCTTGAAGGGCGAGAAAGTGGACGCCGTTGACGTAATCCGCGGTGTCCGGGGTGTCGTGCAGCGTGATGCTGCCGCCAAGTTTCCGCACCGATGGCAGCGCACAGGCTCCGGATTCGGTGGCAGGCACAATGCACACCTCCGCGCCCTGATGCGCATATTCCTTCTGGACCCAGATCGTGACGTACCGGTACTCCTGCCCGGCGAATTTCATTGGAGGGTCGAGCTGATAGCAGCGCGCCGGGCCAGCGAAACCGCCGACGTCCGCCCTGTGCAGGGTTGCGGAAGCCATGTCACTCCTCAGTGATGTATTCGAGAACAGAAATGCAGCCCGCTGCCCCCGCAGCACCAGCACCTCCACCGCCGCAGGGGAATCCGCCGACAGCGCCGCTGTTGCCGCCGCCTCCGGATTGAAGCCACTGCCACAGCCACGGGAGGCTGGTGTTGGCCGGGACGCGGCCTGAGCCGCCACCTACCGATTCCGCCCCGGCGCCTCCCCCACCAGCGGCGAGTAGCCGCACTACGCCGGAGGTGGCGGTCTCCCCATGTTGGCCAGCGGCGCCTCCGGCTCCGCCGCGCATTCCAGCGACTAGGCCGCCGAAACCGCCGCTATTGCCGCCGCGCCCGCCGGGTGCGGTGAGGAGATCACCGAACTGGGAATCCTCTCCGTCGCTGCCGTTGTGGCCTCCGGCGCCGACGATGGCGGGTACTGATTCGGGCAGTTCTGAGCCGCGGAGACGTGTGCGCAGAACCGCAGCGCCGCCGCCTCCCCCAACCGTGGCGTTTCCGGAGCCGCCGCCACCGCGAACCAGAAGGTCGATCGCCAGCACACCGGGTGGCCGGACCCATAGCCCTGACGTTGTGTAGACGTGCAGTGCGGTGACGGTGGTCATGTCATGTGCTCGATGACGAATGCGATGCCGTTGCCGCCAGGCTTGCCTGGAGTCGAGGCGGTGACGCCTCCACCCCCTCCTCCTCCGCCACCACCAGGAAATGCGCCGGTGCCGGCCTGCCCGGCGTCGTCCACGGAGCCACCGCCGCCACCCGCACCCGTGGCCGCCCAGGAACTCGGGGCGGAGCCGTCGGCGTCGGGTATACCGCCCCGCGAGATACCGCCCGCGCCGCCTTGGGATCCGGGCCAGATGTCGTTGCCGCCGCCTCCACCGCCTCCACCGCCGCCGTTGAGGCTGTAGGGCGAGACTGAGTTGGCACCGGCGGTCGAGGTGACTGGCTGTCCGACTGCGCCTCGGCCGCCGTCTCCGCCGGGGATCATGCCGACGCCGCCGGGGCCGCCGGGCGATCCGGAAGTGGTGAATGTGGACTGTCCGCCAACACCTCCCCCAGCGAGCATCGCGTTCGTACCGGATCCGATGTAGGTGTTGCCGCCTCCAGATCCGGCCAGGCCGGACGATGGTCCGCCGTCGCCGTGTGCGCCGATCACGATGGGAATCGGCGAGTACCTGCCGTCCGGTTCCTTGTCCAGCATCGCCGACGGGACGACGAAGTGGGTTTCACCTGCACCGCCGCCACCGCCGCCGCCGCAGCGCTTGTCGGTGAGGACATCCCAGCGACCGGACCCACCACCAGCGCCCGCAGCGATGAGAATGAACTCGATCGCAACGATGTTGGGGCCGGGATAGTGAAGACCGTTGCTGGTGTAGACGACTGATTCGCCTTGCAGGACAAGCTGATTGAAGCGCTCCGTCAGCGTGTTGATGCTGTGGCTGTGGTCGGTGATCGTAGGCAGCTGTCGCACGAAGTCGTCGTTCACCGTCGAGGTGATCGCGGAGAGGACGTTGTCGAAACCGCCGAGGATCGCCTTGATGATCAAGCCGAACGGAACGGACGCGGGGTCTACGTGTGGTGGTGGGACGAGTCGGCGCATCGTCTACACCTCGTCAGCGATGGTCAGTGGGACCTGAGGGATGCTGTCGGCGTCAGGCCGGCTCCGTGCCCAGGCGAGCAGTTGGCGGACGTAATCGAGGGCGACCCGGTAGCGAGCACGCAGCGCGTCGATCACGTTGTGCAGGTCGCGGACTTCGTTGCGCAGGGCGTCTACGTCGTCGCGTAGCGGCTGAACGATGGACTCGAAGTCGGCGCGCTGGGAGTCGAGGAGCGTCTTCAGCCGTTCGTCGGCGAGCCGCTCACGCTCGATGTCGTCGTCGGCCGAGGCATTGCGGGTCTCGGCTTCTGTCTTGGTCCGGGCGGCGTGCCAGACGCCGAGTGCACCGGCCAGCACGCCCACGAGGCCGATGATTTCTTTGAGGTAGGGGGCGATGGCGCTCACCGGTTCTCCTCTTTCGGGCAGCACGACGAAGGCCGCCTCTGAACAATCAGGGGCGGCCTTCGGCGGCCGGGATCAGTTGAGGCTCAGGCCGGTTCGGCGAGCAGCCAGGGCGCGAACCGCGCGAGCAGGTCGTTGACCGCGGGCAGCGCCATGAGGCGGGTGATGCCCGCGCACGCGGCCAGAACGACCGCTACGGCACCTGTGGCGGGGATGCCGCCGGTGACCACCACGACGGGAATCAGGGTGACCAGAGCGAGCGCCACCTGGAACACGGTCCGCAAGACTGCCCGCCACGGGTAGACCGTCTGCGAGGGAACGGACGCGGAGAGGGGAAGGGAATGCTGGCCCATGACGGCCTCCTCAGTTGTTGCGGGCGAGCAGCTGGTCGAGCTTGCGCCCGTTCAGAACGCTCTGCTTGTAGATCTCCAGCACGTAGCCGACCAGGCCGCGCCGCTGCACCTTGCCGGGCGTCATGCCGTCCAGCTCGTCGATCGGGTCGGGGTACCCGTCCCAGACCACCTCGTTCCAGATGTCGGCGAGCATCAGCCACGCCCATCCGCCGCGTGCGGCGTCGCGCACGTTGTAGATGGCGTTGAGCGGCTGCCGCAGGCCGGGGCGGTCCGGCGTCGGCTCCCAGGGGGTGAGCTGGGAGGCACCAGCGAGGATCTTGTTCTGGTCTTCCTGGTTGAGAGCCACGAAAGGCTCCTCCTTTCCTGTGCGCAGTTGACCGAAGTCGTCGGTCAGTACGTAGTTGAGATCGGCCTGGACGCCGTCGACCGAGTAGTCGAAGAAGTTGTTCTGCTGCCAGAGGTTGACGTACTGGAACCGGCTGGAGCGCACGCCGTTTCGCCAGTCGCCGTCGAACAGCACGACGCCGTCGCCGCACAGCCAGAAGTAGTCGGCGAGGTCGCGGTTGTGGGCCTCCTCGACCACGGTGTCGAAGCCGTAGACGCCGCGGCCACGCCGCCCGAGCCGTGACTCCTGGAAGCCGCGCAGGCACTCCATTGCCTGATTCAGCTCCCAGTCGTTGCTCGGCCGGAAGTCGACCGAGCAGTAGACGACGGGGATGTCTGCCAGCCCGACCTCGTCGAGCCGGTCGGCCACCCAGTCACCGCGGTCGCGGCCGATGGCGTATCCGCCGGTGCA
Organism: Nocardia wallacei; assembly: GCF_029868745.1. Classification (GTDB taxonomy): domain Bacteria; phylum Actinomycetota; class Actinomycetes; order Mycobacteriales; family Mycobacteriaceae; genus Nocardia; species Nocardia wallacei_B. Next base: position 9,563 of record NZ_JARWOP010000207.1, read on the forward strand.
CCAATTTGCCGCCAGGTCCTCGTAATTCAGGGCGATATCGAGGCCGAGCCGCCGGTAGTTGTCGGCCTCGGACCGGCTGATCCAGTCGGGCCAGTCGTGCCGGTTCTTCTTCTCGACGTAGAACATCCGGCCAGCGAACTTGGATCGAGCTACCGAGTCCTCGCGGAGCACGTTGCCGGAGTCGACGATGAGCTTCGGTCCGGGCGGTTCGATTGGGTAGATGGTCACGAGGCGGCTCCTGATGGTGGGAACGGAAGCAACTGCTCGAAACCGGCCAGCACCGCGGCGCGACCGGAGTAGTCGAGCAGATGCAGGAACTCCGGTTCGGCCGGTGCGGGCGGCGGGCCGCCGGGCTCGAGGGCGCCGTGCTCGTCGAGCCACGGCATCGGGTCGAAAGCGGATCCGCCGAGACGGCCGGGCGCGGACCAGGTTTCGAAGTGCAGGTGCGCACCCGCCGGGCCGTTCGGCACGACTCCGCCGTTGTAGCCGACGCGTGCGATCAGGTCCCCAGCGCGCAAGGTCTGGCCGATCGACACCAGGATGTCTTGCGGGAACATGTGTCCGTAGACGGTGTCGACGTCGTGCTCAGCCTGGTGGTCGATGACAATCCAGCAGCCGAATCCGCTTGCAGGACCGGCCAATACGACCCCGCCGTCGGCCGCGGCATAGATCGGCTTGCCTGGCGTCGAGCCGAAATCCTGCCCGTAGTGGAAGCTGCCCCATCGGGGCGCGAAACCGGAGGTCAGGGTGTAATCTCCGGCACGCATCGGACGATAGATATGTGACATGGGTTGCACCTCTTGCGGTTGATGTCGAGTCGCGCCGATTCACCACACGACGGCTCCAGGTCGTCGGTGCAAGCCATTAGCATCAGGCCGTGCCGACCGACCGCCCCCATATTCCTGCCGAGCTTCGACGCGCCGTGCTGGTCGAAGCAGGTCACAGGTGCGCGATACCTACCTGTCGGCAACACCCGGTGGAGGTGGATCACATCGTGGATTGGGCGAAGGTGCGTCGACACGACTTCGACAATCTGATCGCCCTATGTCCGACGTGCCACGCACGAAAAACGAAGGGTGACATTGATATTCAGTCGATGAAGCAGTACAAGGCGAACCTGGGAGTCCTGACCAGCCGTTACGGAGACCTTGAACTCAGACTGCTTCGATCACTGGCTGAATGGGTCCCGGGCATTCCACGTCCGATGGTCTCGGACGGGATGGTGTGGATGGTGGCTGATCTCCGACGTGATGGAGTCATAGAGCTTCGCCAGGACGGTTGGTTCCTCCCGTCTGGATGGCGCGATCGGCCTCGGCCTTCCAAGGAGCTGATCGAGCAAGCCGCGCAGCTCCGAGCCCGGTATGCATCTCTGACCCTGAAGGGAATCGAACTTGTGGAACGGTGGTACGGCGCTCGACCTGTGGACTGGGTAGCGGGAACCGGTCTCACATCGGAGTGGCCGCTTACCGATTAGCCAGTTCCGTTGGCGATGGCGCGGGTCAGCGCTGCCACGCCCTTCATGCGGTCGATGAGGACTTCCCAGGCGTCTTTCAGCTCGTCGTCGTCGCCGATGGTCACGTACTCCGTGCACTTCTCGTCGCGAGAGTCCTCGACCTCGACGCCGGAGACGTAGTTCTCGACGATCGTTCCGCGGTCCCAGAACGTCATGATGTCGCCGACCTTGAACCGCCGGCCTGACCCATCGTCTTCACCAAAGGAGAATCCGCGGCCGTCGACGCCGCCCGCCTTGACCTCCAGCTTCAGCGACTCGCCGCCGCCGTGCTGCTTGAGGCCGGTCAGCCCCACCGCGAACGCGTCCAGCGAGTACGCGCCGGTGTTGTCAACGAACGCTTCGCCCCAGGCGTGCTCGCCGAGATCCGACTTCAACTGCGGGTCGTCGAACTTCTGGTAGGCGAAGAAGATGTCGTCGAACAGGTCACCGACCAGGATCGAACCGAGTCCAGCGCCAGGCACGGCAAGGTTCAGCAGCGCCTGAAGTGCAAGGTTCGCAGCCCACTCGACCGCCATGTTGATGAACTCGGGCGCCTTGCCGCCGACGATCACACTGTGCGCGGTCGGGTGGCTGACACCGCGGCTGTAGTGCTCGATATTTCCGGCGTCAGTGCGCCATTGCATCCAGCGCCGGTCCCGCTTCTTCAGCGTGTCGAACACGTATCCGGCGCGCTGCATCTTCCCCCACTGATCCGGATCCTGAAGGCCGAGAACGTTGTCGGGGTTGGAGAACCACAGGAAGTTGTCACCGGACAGGTCGAGCACATTCTGGAGTCGCGCGAGGCTGTCGGTATTGAACACCTGCGGCGACGGGCCGTCCTCGGGAATCCACAGGTTGCAGGCCACACCGCGGTCCGACGAGTCGAGAGCGCTCTTGAACAGCTCGTCGAGCTGCGTGAACCGCGCGGACAGCACGACGATATCCGCTGTGTATGCCTCGATGATCTCGAGCAGGTCATCAAGGGTGTCGATGCTGTCGAGCTGCGGCAGCTCCGGAATGTCGTACTGGAGCGGCAGCTTGGCGTAGACCGGCTTCTGCAACCGGATCGTGTTCTTCGCGAGGAAGTACTTCAGCACGAAGTCGGTCGGGCCGAACATGATGTCCTGCTTGCCGGTCAGGGCGATCTGCACCTCGGGCGGCAGCAGCGGTTGCACCCACGCCAGGATCGTGAGCAGCCAGTACAGGTTGGAAACGCAAGTGGCCGTGACGATTTCCTCGCCAGGCTTGCCTTCCATCGTCGCGGAGATGACTCGCCCGTCCCACGGCACACCGTTGTAGTAGGTGCGGATCGGGACGACGTCGCGCTTGCACGCCATCAGGCGCCCGGCGAGAGGATGGTCTGCTCGGACCTGGATCGTGCCCGTACCTGGCACCGTCCAGAACCAACCGAACCGCGCCTTGATGTACGGGCCGAGGGGCCGCGACCTGGTGTAATTCTGGTTGAAGACGGTGATGTTGAACGCGGGCGGGCTCTTGGTATTCGGCTTCCATGCCGCATTCGGGTTCATGCGGCAGCCCGCTCGTACTTCTGCGGCATCCACACTTCGATGCGGCTGGCCTCACTGGTCGCGGTGCCCGAAATATTCAGGGCGACAGTGGACTTGGCAGGCACGCTCTTGTACCAACCGACGTTGCCCGCCTGCTCCCAGACGTCGAGACCAGCGCCGTTGTGGATATGCGGGTACTCCGGATTGGTCTCGACCGTCCAGGTCTCACCGGCGGGGATCGTCGGCAAGGTCTGGGTCTCGCCGTCGACGCCGATCGAGTACCGGCCGGGACCGGTGAGCTTGTAGAACACCCACGCAGCGACATCGCCGTCGTTGTGGATGGTCCGCCCTGCGAAGGTGTCCGGGGTGTAGGTTGGCGGATTGACCGTCGCGCCGTTCCACCAGGACTCGTCGGAGCCGAGCACCGCGGTCTCGGTGCACCAGCCAACGTCATTGAGCAGATCGAACGACGGATCCGGGATCTGGTTCTCCCGGCGCACGTACTGGAATCGGTCACCGCCGCCGGGAGAGATGACGTGGAACTCGGCCAGTGCTTGGCCGTCGCCGAGGCTGTCGCGCCACGTGTTCCACAGGTCGAGCGCGACCTCACCTGGTTCGACCGGGCCGAGGCGCACGGTGAGGGTGATCAGGTTGATGTCGCGGTTGCTGCCGCGCCAGGTGGCGCCAGCTTGGCGGGCGTTGGCTTGCCGGACATGGACGATCGGCGCACCGCCGACCCCTTTCGGGGCCTCGGCGAGGCGCAGCGGGCAGTCGGGTTCGCCGAACTGCCATATCGACCGTGGTTGTCCGGGATACTCGACGCCGCGCAGTTCGAAGCGAACAGGCATTGGAGATTCCCGTCTGCGGGGTCAGACCCCCAGCTGTCGGATGTTGAGTTCCGCTGTGCGGCGGCCGGAGTCCACGTCGACGTCGACTTGCACCGGCTTGCCGTCCTTGACCGCGTCGATGAGGACGGTGAGCTTTTCCCCCAGCGCTTCCAGCTGCTTGTCCAGACCGGGAATCGAGGTGTTGCCGGTGTCGAAGCCCCGGAACTTGCCATCCGCGTCCCAGCCGGACGCGCCGGTCAGCGCGAGCCCGGCACCGAACGCCGCTGCGCGGTATGCGGCTGAGGCCCAAACAGCAAGTGGCACATCCTGTTTCGGTGTGGACAGTGGCACCCCGCCTTGGTCGCCGCGGGTCACGATCTCCCAGGAGCCGGTGTGTACTCCGCCGTCGCCGTCTTGGCCCAGTCCGCCGAATCCGCCCATCGCGTACGGGGTGAGCTGAAGACCGAAACGGTGCGCGACCGAGGCGAGGATGGCAGTGGACCGGGCGCGCTTGGCGACCGAGAGCGGGATGTACGCCTCGCCGCCGGTCTCCGGTTCACCCCAGACCCGTAGGTCGCCAGCTGAGGCGATCTGGGCGGTGTGGTCCTCGCTGCCGTCGGCAAACCATCGCGCGTTGAGCGTCGCGATCGGCTTGCGGTCGTCCGTGCTCGACTGCCCGCCGAGCGAGGCCGGCCAATTGACAACGCGGACGTCTTGCACCGAGCCGCTGGAGGATCCGGCGGACGAGGTACTGGCCGTCCCTGCGGATTTGCCGTCGGCGCCGCCGTTCTTCTCGGAGCCTGCGCCCACGCTCGGCGGATCCATGAGCAGGTGCATGACGTTCGGGAAGTCCTGTGCACCAGCGGCTCGGCCGCCGTACTGACCGTTTCCTCCCGCGCCGCCCATCTCCACATGTGTGCCGTCGGGCAGTGTGACCGCGGTGTGGCCGCCGCCGGGCATGTTCGGATCGTTGATCCAGCCGATGCGCAGCGATCCGTCCGGGCCGGGGCCGTCCTGAAATCCGCGGGCCGCCAGCGCCTCGCCCTCGTTGTCGGTGGCGAACCGCCCACCGGTCATCGCGTTGCCGTAAACCGCGAGGTTGGCAATACGGGACGCCGCGCCGGAGCAGTCGGTGTCCCAGGAGTCCGACCAGCCGCCCCAGACGTACTTCGCACCCTCGATACCGCGCGCCTGGACGGCGAGGTCGTCGGTGTGAAGGCCGCCCTTGGAGAACTGGAGCAGGTCGTATCCGAAGCGAGCCGCGACGTCGGCGAGGATCGCGGTCGATCGCGACCGCTTGGCCTGAGCCAGCGGGATATACGCTTCACCACCGGTTTCCGGTTCGGCCCACACCCGCATGTCACCCGCCGGTGCGATCTGAGCGCGGTGGTTCTCGGTGCCGTCGGCGTAGTGCACGTACCCGGACTCTGGCGAGTAGGCCGGTGCGTTCGCACGCAGCTGCGCGTTGTCGATGCCCGCCTGCACACGCTGCCAATCGACTTGCAGATCCAGTGGGATCGGCTTGCCGGTGTTCGCCGTGACGAAGTCATCGAGCGTCTTTTGCGCCTCTTTGGTTTCGGCCGTCACGCGAGAGGTGCCGTCAGGCAGGGTCTCCACCTTGAAACCGAACTCTTCGAGCCGCTGCTTGGCCTCGTCGGTCAGGGCCTCAACGCGCACCGCCTTGCCGTCGGGGACAGCGTTGACGTCGGCGCCGAACAAGCGGGCCATCTCCGCAGCGTTGGCGGACTGCTCGCCCGCAGTGCGGACCGAGTCGCGGATCGCGTCGATCTTGGGCCGCGCGCCGTCGAGCAGGTCGGCCATCTGCCGCGCCTTGTCGGCAGCGGAATCCATTTGGCCGCCGTACCATTCGGTGGCCTTGCCCGCGCCCTCGATCGCCTTGCCGGTGTCCTCCAGGCCGGGAATGTGCTTGATGATGCCGCCGACCTTCTCGGTGAACCCACCAATTGCCGCCAGCGCCTTGCCGATGCTGTCGCCGATGCCCTCTTGGAAGGTCGCGAAGGCACGCAGCGAGCCCGACGCGAACGCGATCAGCCCATCGAGGCAAGCGAAACCTGCGTCCGCCAGATGGGTGAAGAACGAGATGATCTCAGGCTGGTGGGCTGACACCCAGTCCGCGGCCTTCTGCAAGGTCGGACCGAATGCCTCAGCGATGGAGAACTTGACGCCGTCCATCGCCTGAGTGATCGAGTTCCGGGCTGCCTCGAACTTGTGCGCCGTGGTGTCGCCGATGGTGTTCGCGGCCTGGTCCGCAGCACCGGCTACGTTGCCGAATTCCTGAGTGGCCGTGTCGAGATTCAGGGCGTACGCGGCGTCTTGGATGTCCTCGAACTTGGTCCCGAACAGGGCCAGTGCGGCGTTGTAGCGGTCCTGGGGGTCCTTGATGTTCTGGAGTCCGCGGAGCAGCGTCGCCATCATGTCGCGGGCCGCCTGGCCGCCGGAGGACATCGCTTTCCGCGCTTCCTCGGCCTTGACGCCGAGCTTGTCGAATCCGTCCGCGCCTTCAGCTGTGCCGTCGGTGACGCGCAGTTTGAATTCCTTCAGCGCGTCGATCACGACGTCGGTGTCTCGCGCACCAGCCTTTACGCCCTGCGCGACGAGAGCCCAGCCTTCGGCACCTTGCAGGCCCAGTGCCCGCAACTGCGTCGAGTATTCGTCGAACGAGTCGAGCAGGTCATCGGAGTTGTTCAGGCTGTTCTGCTGCGCCTTCACCAGCAGGTCGAACGCGCCAGCCGCGTCCTTCGCGATGCCGTTCTTCACGGCCTGGCCCGCAGACCGGGCAACCGCGGGCAGGTCTTCGCCCATGAGCTGCGAGACGACGTTCAGCTTCTCGATGACAGGCTGCATCTGACCGGCGGTCTCGGTGCCGTTGAGCAGCCCGGCCTGAATCGCAGCCGAGACCGCGTCCATATTCGAATTGACCGATTCGCCCCAGCCGTTGGCGAAGGCATCGCCAGCCGCCGTGCCGATGACCTTCATCTGCTCGTCGGAGACACCGAGCCGCGCCTGGACCAGCGCGGCGTCCTTCTCCATCTGCATTCCGTCGGAGATGGCCTTCGCGAGCACCGAGCCCGCAGCCAGACCGACCGCGGCGACACCGACCAGCGACATGGCGATCGGTCCGCCCTTGCCGCCCAGCCCCTCGAGCTTGCCAGCGAAGCCGGAGACAAAAGAGTCGCCCATTTGTGTTCCCGTGGAGGACATCTCGGTCGCGCGAGAGCCGATCTTGCCGATCGCCTCCGATGCGCGATCAGCCGCACGGGACAGGCCGGCGGGGAGGTCGATGCGCCGAGTGGCGCTGGACGCCTGCTCGGCCGAGCGCTGGATCCGGTCGACGTCGCGGGCCGCGCCTTGTGCCGATTCGCCGAACCGTTCGACGTCGCGGGCAGCGTTGCGCGCTCCGAGGCCGCCGCGCTCGATGCTGGCGCCGGTGCTGGAGAAGCTGCGGTCCACCTGTCCGGCAGCGCGTTCGGCCGCGCCTCGCAGTCCGGTGAATCCGCGCTCGGCGTTGTCGATGCTCCGCTGGAATCGGGAATCGTCCAGGGAGAGTTCGGCGTAGATCTCACCGACCTTGGTCGACATGTACGCCTCCGTTCAGGGGGTTAGTCGCCTTCGGTCTCGTTTCCGGCGTCGAGTAGCGCCTGGAGGTCGACGAAGTCGGCGAGCTGTGCGAATTGCCAATTGGCGCGGCCCAAGTCGGGGCTGCCGCCGAAGTGCAGGAGCGCGGTCCGGCCCGCGTGCATGGCCATCGTGTCGGGCACGTCGTTGCGTGCCATCTCCTCGCGCGCCGGGCCGAGGATCTTCACGATCTCGTCGTATTCGGCTGCTGCGGTGAGTGTTTGGTCGATAATCAGCGTGCGGAGCCGGTCGGCTTCGTTGATGCCGGGGCACTTGATCTTGTAGACGACGCCGCCGATCGGCAGTGAGAGGTCAGGGTCGTAGAACTCGGTCAGGTCGCGCAGCGCGGCCATAGGGCAGTCCTTACGGGGTGGGAGTGAAGATGGCCCGGTGGAGGCGGGTGCCCGGCATGACGGCGAGGTCGCGGATCCGCATCTCGAGCCATCGCCACGGGCGTTCGTGCAGCACACCGGAATTGAGGTCGACGCCGAACACGGAGTGCATGTCCAGCTCGATCTGCGTCCAGCACGCGAAGACGTCGCGCCACGGCATTGTGGGCGTGGCGGCGTTCTCCGGTGCCAGCTCGGGCGGGTTGAACCAGCGGCGCAGCCCAGTGACCGGGTCGATCGGGCCGCCGCCGGGATCATCTGGGCCCAGATGGCCGGGTGCGGATGGGTCGGTCTGCTCCCCCGCGGGCGGCTGGTCGGTGTCGAGTTCGCCGTTCCAGTACGCGGCAGCGACGTCCGGGCCTTTGCCGTAGTGCAGCAGCGCGGTCCGGCCGACGAGCGCTATCGCGGTCTCGTCGGCGCCGAGTGCATCGAGCTGGTCCCACGCGGCGCCGAGGATTCGCCGGATCTCGGCGCGCTCCATCTCGGGTGTGAGCGCGCCGAGATCGGCCATGATCTTCCGCAGCCGCAGCCCGTCCCAAGCGGACGGGGATGCGATGCGGATTCGTCGGCCGCGAACAGGCAGGTACAGATCGGGATCCAGGAACTCGGTCAAGTCCTGCACGGTTCGGGCCTTCCGATCACTCGACGTTGACGGTGCCGCTCGGGGTCAGGCCCGAGCCGGAAGCGGTGACCGCGGTGACGGTCACGGCGAAGGTGACCGTGTAGCCGGTCGCAGCGGTACCGGTCACGGTCGCGTTGCCGGTGCCGACGGTGGGCAGCGCCTCGAGTGCACTCTTGAACGCCGCAGCGGTCGTGTTGTTGGCGATGCCCGTAGTGGTCTCGCCGTCGACGGTGACCGTCCAGGTGCCGCCGGTGGTACCAGCGGGCAGCGTGAACGTCTTCACGATTTCGGCGAGCGGCTTGCTGATCCGCTTGTGCTGGCCCTGGCCGGTGCAGGTCGCGGTGAACGACAGCAGACCTTCCTTGTCGTCGGCCGCGCTGACCCAGTTGACGGCGAAGTAGCCTTCCTTGGCCTCGCCGATGTCATCGGTCCGCCAGTACCGCAGGTGCGCCGTGTTGGCGTCGCCGATCTCCTCGCCGTGCGACCGCAGCTTCTCCTGACCCGGATCCGGAATGTAGCCGGGGGTGCGGTTGCCCTTGCGCAGTCCGCCGAGTTCCAAGTTCTCGCCGATCGCGGTGGCGATCTGCGACTTCCGGCCGCCGGAGTGGATATCCCCGTTGTCCTGGAAGGTGATGTCGTTGGTCGGATTGACCTTGTTCAGGCCCATGATGAACACCCACTGCGGGGTGCCGGCCTGAGCGGTGCCGTAGTTGATGTCGATCTGTACGGCGTAGTCGCGAGCGAGTGCGGTCGCCATGCCAGCGGAGTTGGGGGCCTGGAGCGGAGTGGTCACGAAGTGCCTCCTGGGTTGAGGGTGAAGACGTAGGAGTCGGCGCGCTCGTAGCGGCCATTCGAATCGGGCGTGGTGAGCCCGCGGACCTTCCTGCGGCACAACATGACCCGCACTGCACCGGGCAGGATGAAATGCGCCTGATCGTGCACGAGACGGTTGGCTGCGTCTGCTGCGTCGTCGGTGGTGCGCGGGTCGGTTCCGGCTGTGCGCCAACGAAGTTGGACGTACAGGTCCGGATTGTGGTCGTCGCGGTCGAACACCTCGTCGTAGACGGTGATCGCCAGCGCGGCGTCCGGCTGCGCGGGCAGCAGGTTAAGGAAGACCGCCGGTACGGTGCCCGCCGAATATGCGCCAACGGGCTGGTACCGCACGAGCCCTGCGCTGTCGAGGTAGCGGGCGAGCGAGTCGACGAATGTCCCTGTGTCGGTGCTCATTTGCCCATCCGCTTGCTGATCGCGGCGCCGACGATGCGCTCCAGGGCGGCACCGAACTGGTTGAGCGGCTTCTCCAGGTACTTCGCCTGTCGGCCGTTCGGGTGGTGAGCGGTCAGGTCCTCGTGCTGGCGGTACGCGTAGGGCGTGTTGTAGCCGACGCGGGCCTTGCCGTCGCGCACCTCAGCGGTACCGGAGTTCATCAGCGGTCCCTCGTCGAGTGGGACGATCGCATTGGACTGCGACAGCAGCACCTCGCCTGCCTGGAACAGACCGTCCTCGGCGGCGTCGCGGGCCGCTGCGGCGATGTCGTCGCCGTTCCAGCGGAACGTCAGTGCCATCGCAGCCTCCTATTCGAGGTAGATCACTTGCGTGTCGGGAAACGGTGGCCCGGCAGCGGAGGCGGAGACGGCGACGACTTTCGTGGTGCGCCCACCGAATTCGCTGGGGAGCGTCACCTCTGATCCAGGCGGGATCGCGGCGACGCTCGGGGGGAATGAGATCGACGCGGAGGCAACGACCTCGTCGCCGCTCGAGTCGCGCACCATCTGGTTCTTGACCGCCACGTTGCCGCGCTCGGCGATGGGCTGATCGAATACCGAGCCAGCGGCGCCACTGCCGGAGTAGCGGCGCACCAGCGGCATGTGGCGCCAGAAGACCGCGAGGGGGTCGCTGGTCATCGCCGGGCCACCATCGACGAGGCCAGCCCAGCGTTGCGCAGGACCAGATATCCGGCGTCCGTGAGTTCGGTCAGCAGCCGCGCGCGGGCGGCGGCCTGCTCAGCGCCGTTGTAACTGACCGATGAGCCGTTGGTCGACGCGGACGCGACGGTCGGTGCGAGGCCGGCGGGACCAGACAGCGGTACCACGTCGTTCTCGATCCACTCGCGAACCTGAATGCATGTCGCGTCCGTGAGCGCTGCGGCGAGAACAGGATCGGTGGGGACACCGGCCGGACTGGCGTCGTACAGGTCGTTCTTGGTGGCGTTCCGGACGATCTGCGACGCGGCCTGGAGATAGCGCACGTCGTCGCTTTCGGCGAGCTTGTCGAGCTGCGCCGCGGTGACGTGCTCGGCGAGCTGGTCGGGTGTGGCGTAGGTGAGCACGGAGCCCTCTCAGGTGCGGGCGTGCCTGACCGGCCGATGCTGGACCGGCCGGTCAGGTTCACGGGGTGATCGTCAGATCAGGGCGCGGTCGCGGCCGGGGGCGCCAGCAGCACCGACGCGGAGGCCAGTCCCTCGGGGCGGAACACCTTGCCGCCGTAGATGTTCAGACCGCGAACGATGTCGGCGAACCGCTTCTGATCGCGGATCGTCTCGACATTGTTGATCTGGTTCGCGAAGCTCAGCGCCTCGGAGATGCCAGCGACGACCACGTAGTCGTCCTTGTTCGCGCCCGAGCCACCGACCTTGGCGATGTTGTTCGACTCGAGGATGTCGAAACCGGCCATCCGGCCCACGGTGCCGTTCAGCAGCGGGGTGTTGGGGGTCGCGCCCAGCTTGTCCGCCGAGATGAAGCGCTCGTCGAGCAGTAGCGGCGACAGCAGCTCCGGCGGGACGGCGATATACCGGCCGACCTTGGGGATCGACGCCCGATCCAGCCTCTCGCGCAGCTGCACCGCGACGCGGTACATCGACAGCTGACCGACGGTCGCCTTCTCCGGCTCGGCGTCGCACACGGTGACGCGGCCCAGCTGGTTGCCGGACTGCACGCCAGCCGTCAGCAGCTTGTACAGGAACAGGTCGACCTTGTTCTGCAGCTTGTAGCCCGCGCGGGCGGTGGCCGGGTCCTCGAAGTTCTCCGCGGCCTGAAGCTCGTCGATGTCGTTGACGCGGAAGGCGAAGTAGTCGCCCTGGTCGATGACCATCGCGGTCTCGTCGTCCGACAGATCCTCGACCTCGAGGTCGGTGGTCTTGTCGTAGGTCTTGACGGTCGGATCGCCGATGGTCGACACGTGGACGGTGTCGCCCTTCTGGCGGATCTGGCCCTCGTACTTGCGGTTCGCGACCTTCGGCTGACCGAAGACCAGATCGGACTCGAACGGCAGCTGGACGACGTCGGACCAGAATTCGGGGATGAAGTTGATAGCCATGCGGCCACTCCTTGAATGGTGGTGTGCGGCAGAGAGAGAGGGGGTTACTTGCGGCCGAGGATCTTGTTGGCTCGGCCCTTCCTTGACTGCCTTCACGCGCTCCTGCACCGGAAGTGCCTGGTACTGCGCGTAGGTGAGCTGCCCGGAGTTCTCGCCCTTGCCTGAGCCGGTGTCGGCGCCCGACCGCTTCGGCGGCTTCGGGGGCTCGTTGGCTGGGGTGATGCGGAACTTGGCCGGGTTCTTGTCGACGGCCTTGGTGATCTCCGCGGACACCTGGTCGGCGAAGTCGTCGGCGGCGGGGTCGAGCTTGGCGATGGCCGCGGCGAAGGAGCGCGAGTCGAGCAGCGCGTCAGCGTCGACGTCCTTACCGGCACTGCGGTAGACGGCCAGCTCGACGCGAGCTTCGTTGGCGTCCTTGACGGCGGACTCCAGTTGGCCTGTCAGCTTTCTCGGGTCGGTGGCGTCGTCATCGGAGACGAATCCGAACAGCTTGCCGACCTGCTGCTTGAACGCGTCCAGATCCGTCTCGGCCTTCTTGGCGCGAGTGCGGTGGTGAGCGGCGTCGTTCCGTGCGGCGCGCAGCTTCGGGTCTTCGGCCTGGCTGCCTTTCGGAGCCTGGTCGCCGTCTGCGGAGTCGGCGCCGGCCTCGGGTGCGCCGGTGTCGGCCGCGCTGTTGTCGGCATCCTCCGTCGCGTCAGAGTCCTCGGCGCCGGTGTCCTGCGTGTCGGCGGCGGCGGGCGGCGCGTCGCCGGTGTTGCCGTCGCCGGTCCCGTCTCCGCCGAGGATCGGCCACACGGGATTGCCTCCGACGATGCCGAGAGCGCGCAGGCCGGTCACGGGGTGGGTGGGCAGGACGATGGACATGAACCCTCCTGGGGTGTTCGGTGATTGCCCACTCCCGGTGGGCGCGCGACGAGGTCCCGGCGGGCCGGGGTGTCGCGAGTTCGAGTGAGGATCAGGCGGTTTCGTCGTCGGGGACGTCGAGCGCCTTCTTCAATCGGCCGCGCAGCCAGAGCTGAGCGAGCCGTTCGTTCTTGCTGCCGGGCGCCGCAGGGGCGTACGGGTTGACGGCGTCGACCTTGTCGGCTGCGGCAAGGCCCGCTTGGTAGGCACGGAGGAAGTCTCGACCGCTCATCTGAGGAAATCTCCTCTCGCGCTGCGCATCTTGTCCGCCGCTGCCGGATCCAGGAGGTCGGCCTTGAACTCGTCGAGAGTCGGTCGGCCGTGCTTGTCCCAGTAGGCGCGTAGTTCCTCCGAGGCGTACTTCTCGGCGGTTTTGGCGTTGCCGAACCACAGCGAGCGCGGATCGACTCCGGCCGCTTGTCCGGCCCGCGAGAGCATGTAGCCGTTCGTCGCATCCTCCGCGGTGAGCCAATGCTGGTACGCGTGATCCTTGAAGGCGTGCCGGGCCAGGTCGTTGAACGAGTTGCCCTCGTAGCCCTGGCCTCGCAGCATCGCGATAGCCGCCTGCGAGCGCTGCGTTTTCACGGAGACGCCGTACGCCTTCTCGACGGCTCCCTCATGGTCTACGCCCTCAGCGACCAAACGGTCGTACTCACGCTCGTACCCTGCCCACCGTTCGGCGCGCTGGGCGGTGAGCTTTCGGCGGTGTTGGTCCTCCGCTTCGAGCCGGTCGAGCAGGTCCATATCGAGGTCTTCAACGGCCTGCTCGATCCGCGACGTCAGCTCCTCGTCGTTGAGGTGCTTGAACTCGCGTGCGTGTCGCGTCGGCTTGGCGGGTGCGACGGCCGATGTCGGCTCGGGCGGCGGGGTCCGCGTCAGCTTGGCGGGCTGTGTCGCGTTGCCTGCGTCACCGACGCGTAGCTGTTCGCGGGCGTTGCGACGCGGGACGCCGGTCCTCGCGACATGGTCGCGGATCGCCGCCTGACGCTCGCGGACCTTGCGTCCGGCAGCCTTTTTCGCGGCGGGGGTGATCGCGGCGGCTTGTTGCCGCTTGGCCTCGCGGACTTGCCGTTCGAGACGGCGGAGCTTCTGCTCGTCGGCGTAGCCCTGCAGGTCGGACGCTTCGACCTTCGGGCGAGGTGCGCCGGGCACCCACAACGTGTGCGTGTGCTTGCAGTTGGGGTGGTGGAGCCCTCGGGCCTCGGCCTCGGACATCGACGCGAACACGGTCGCCGTCACGCTCGCGCCGGTCAGCGGCGAGACAGCCTCAGTCTTTCCGGCCGGAGTGCGGCCGGTGAGCGAGACGATTTTGCCTTCGAACGGGCGGCACTGCGGCGCCGGATTCGTGTGCGACGAGATGACGACGAGGTCGTATCCGCGCTGGAGCAGCCGGTCTGTGTGGCCCTGCTTCATCGCGCGCAGACTGGCTGTGCGGACGGCCATCTCGGCGTAGGTGTCGATCCGCCACTTCCGGCCGGCCTTGTCTCGGAACGAGGTCAGCCCTTGAGCCGCGAATCGGTCGAGCGCGGCCTGTGTGGCTTCGCGCCGTGTCGCGACGCCGGTCACGACGCGACCGGCCGCCTCGGTGACGACCTCGCGGTATCCGTCGACGGTGGACCGGAGGATCTGCGAGTGGGTGCCGACGACAGCCGATGTCGCTTCAGCTGCGAGCGCGGCCACCGCTTCCTGCGAGACGACCGGCGTGGTCGACGGCGGTCCGGGGATATCTCCGTCGGCTGCGGCGACGCCGGTCGCGTGTGCCTGGATCAGGGCTTGCTCGATCTGCTGCGCGACAACCGGATCCAGAGCGAGCAGGAATCCGCGCGCTTCCTTCGACAGTCGACTGATCTCGGCGAGCTGGACACTCACCCACTGCGGGGTGTCGATGCCCTTCTCGATCGACGCGGCGACGCGGGCGAGTAGCTGCACCTCTGCGTCGGCGTAGATCTGCGCGACCGCGTCCTGCAACCCTGCAACGTTGGCGGGCTCGTACGCCATGACGATGCCCGCCTTCCGTTATGCAGCGAACGGCAGCTCCTCGCCGTCGTTCTCGTTGTCGTCTGCTGGTTGCTCGTCGCCGGTGTCGTCGACCGGCTCCTCGTCCGCGGCCGAATCCGCCTCCGGGAACGGCTGATCGGCGCCGAGCGAGAGCGGGTCGGCGACGGCGCCTTCGTCGAAAATCCGGGCCACCTCTTCGGCGACCGCGGTGTCGTCGTACTCGGGGTTGAGGTGGCGGACCTTCCATTCGGTCGAGACCGCCTTGGCGGATTCGAGCGCCTGGAGGGTCTGGCCCTTGGACTGCATCGACTCGCGTGCAGCGGGCGGCCAGTGCACCTCGAGTTCCTGGCCGAGCGTCGCGCCGGTCTCGAACACTGCGGCGTCGACCTCGATCAGCGTGCGGGAGGCGCGTGCGAGCACGGCCTTCCAGATGCCGGACCGGGTCTTGAACGTCGCGGTGCTGGCGTCCTTCTTCGCGTCGACCTCGGTGGCCGTCATAGCGGCGCCGGAATCGTCTGGGAGCCCGAATGTGTACGGGGAGAACCCGACTCGACGCAGGATCGCTCGCAGGAAGCCTTCGCCGGTGCGGAGGTGATCGTCGACGCGGATCGCGAACTGGTGTGCCTCGATGACGGGGTTGCCGTTGGGGACGCCGCCGACCTTCTCGTACACCTCTTGTTCGACGTTGAAGGTCGTGCCCTTGCCCGGTCCCTTCACTTCCAGCAGGTGCTCGGATACCAGCAGGCGCGCCTTGGCCAGCCGGACGTCACGGGCCAGCGACGAGTAGGTCTCGTCGATCTGGTCCATCAGGCCGATGACTGCTGGGTCGCCGATGTCGGAGCGGCCGAAGTGCCGCAGTGTGCCCTTGCCGCGGAACATGGGATTGGGCAGCGCATTCGGGAAGTAGAAGGCAGTGAGGCCGATGACGCCGGTGTCGACGTAGCCTTCCTCGTTGACCGGAATCCCCTCGGTCTCGGGGTGCTTCGCCAGGTCGATCGGACGGCCGAGCGAAACCGCGGTGCCCTCGTAGAGCTCGTGGTAGATGCGGCCGTACTTCTGCTCCTCGGTGCCGTCGCTGTAGTACTCGATGTACCCGGCCTCGTGCCGTTCCAGGTGCCGCAGCACCTTGTCTTCGGCCTCGTTCTGGTCGACGACTTCCCAGAAGGTCACCGCCGACAGCTCGCCGTAGATGAACTCGGGCACAGCCTGATCGGCGTCGACGAAGTCGAGCCAGGCGTGGTCCTTGACCGACGCGTTCCAGACGATGCGCGCATAGACGCCACCCAGGGCGGAGCCGGACTCCGCGCCCTGGAGCATGGCCGAGTGCATCTGCGGCGCGTTGAGGATCATGTCGACGCGTTCGCGTGCCTTGTCGTTGGCGTCGGTGTCATCGGCCGCGACGCGGAAGGCCACCGGATCGGGCAGCAGCAGCGATGCCGCGGTCTGCACGATATCGGCCGCGATCGGGATGTGGATCTGCCGAATCTGGTTCGACACATCCGGTTTGGTGCCCCAGAACAGGCGCCTGATCCGGTCCTTGAGGCCCACGAACCCTGAGCGTGCGGGCTCGCCGTGGGTCGCTGACAGCTTCTCGGCGTCTCCCTCCCACCACACCTGGCATGTGGAGAACATCTGGAACGCGGGGGCGAGGTGGCGGGGAGGCCACGGCGTATTCGCATCAGGCAACGGCATGACTACGCTGCCTCCTTGGCGGCGGGGATCGCGACAGGGATCGCGAGCGAGTTGAACCACGCGTACTGCGACGACGCCACGGCGTACCGAAGTGCGTCACAGAAGTGGTCGGCGAACTTGACGGGCTTGTCCTCGCCCTTCTCCGAGGCTTTCGGATCCCAGACGTAGCCGGGCACCTCGTCGAGCAGGTGAGTGCAGCGGTCGGTGATCAGCAGCTGCCCCGACGAGAGAAGTGCTGCGACGGTGCGGATTCCGTCGAGGACGGAGTTCTCGGCGTCGGCGACGCGGGCTCTGCTGTCCCGGTACAGCTGAAGCTTGAAGCTCGCCGCGGCCGGGTCGACGAACACCCAGTCGGGCTCGTGCTTGTTGTCGGTCAGCCACTCGGTAAGCGACTGCGACAGTTCGGCGTCGGTGCCTCGCTGGGGCGCCCACTCGTCGATGACGTAGAGGCGGCCGTCGACACCCAGGCCGAGCAAAAGGCCGGCGGTCGGGTTCGTGGTCCCGTAGTCGACGCCGAGCCCCAGCACGCGGGAGAGGGCGGGGACGTCGCTCGCTGGGATGACGTGGCGACTGGCGTCGAACGCCTCGTAGATCATGCCGTCGGCGAGTGCCCAGCGGCCGAGGATCATCCGCTGGTAGAACAGGCCGGTGTACGACGCCTTGGTGTTGGCGACGTAGTCCGGCGGAAGGTTGTGGCTGTTGTCGTCGAGCGTGAACGTGATCCGGTGCAGGTTCAGCGGCCGGTCGGGATCTTCCGGCGGCAGGTCGCGGAATTTGTCGCGGCGGTCGTGGAAGACGCCGTCTCCGTCGATCCACAGCTTCGCCCGGTGGAGCCACTTCGTCAGGAACCAGTGCTGCGGCCCCTCGGGGTTGCAGGTCGCCCAGATCTTCGCGCCCTGGACCGACATGCGCGAAACCAGCATGTTCCAGAACGACTCTGGCAGCGTCGCCGCCTCGTCGACGTAGGCGCCCGCAAGGGTGAGGCCCTGGATCTTGGTCCGGGCCGCCTCGTTGTTCGCGCCGACCAGCAGCACCATGCGACCGCAGATCGTGACCGTTCCGGCGCCGGTGTTGATCACGACGCGGTCGGCGCCGTAGATCTCCTGAAGCGGCAGCAGCAGGTTGTTGATCAGGGTGCGTTCGGTGCGGCCAGCCATCAGCAGGTTGCCCTCTGGGCCGGTCCGGATGAACTCGACCCAATCCATCAGTGAGCCAATGGTCTTCCCGGACCGCACCGAGCCTTCGAGCACGTTGATCGCGGCGATGGCATATCGGTAGGCGAGCAACGCCTTTCCGCGAAGCGGGTTGACGTTCACTGCTCGTCCTCGTCTGCCGCCTTCTCGCCGAGCAACGATGCGTGGAACGCGTCGACGGCCGAGAGTTCGCGGCCCTCGCCACGGATGCGGAGCGCGGCCAGGTGGTCGAGACCGACGAACTTCGAGCGGCGCTCCATGATCTTCAGAGCGCGGTCGATGGACTGGAGATCGCCGCGTGACGCCTTCTTCCAGACGCCGAGGAACATCGCATCCAGTCGCGACAGTTCGAGCTGGAGAACCGATTCCGCGGGCTCCTTGGTCAGCTCCTTCATCGCTTCGGTTACGTACTCGTGCGCCGTGGAGATGGAGATGTCGAGCGCTTGCGCGATCTGCCGGAAGTTCGCTCCGGTCTCGCGCAGCTGCAATGCCTGGGCCATGCGCTTGCGGCGCTCGATGGACTCTGCGCTGGTCTTACTCTTTCCTGGCACCGCGGTGCCTCCTCGTGGTGCTCCGGCGCTCCTGGCGACCGGGGTAGGGCCGGTGGCCGTCTGGGCTTCCGGCTTGCGCCTCCTGCGCGGCGCCTCGTCCGCCAACGGGTCTGTGTGATGTGTGCGGGGGCGGCTGCGCAGGAGGGCAAGAAAAGACCCCGACCGGTGACCGGCGCGGGTGGGTGCTCGCGAACCAGGGATCGAACCTGGAACCTCCCGGTTAACGGCCGGGTGCTCTGCCAGTTGAGCTATTCGCGACTGTCCCGGATTACGCGCCGGGCCGCGGGTCCTTGCTCAGGCGAGGGCGGCAGAGCCGGTCTCGATCAGCAGGACGAGCAGGCGGATCAGGCATTCGGTCACGGGGCACCTCCTTCAGCAGAAAAGCGCCCGCGCTCTACCGGTGTGGGAGCGCGGGCGCTGCGAGAGGGCGCCGTCTGTCGCGGCTACCTGCTCTCGAATCATGTAGGCGCGGACTTGATCTCAGTGTCTACGTCATGCGCCAACGGCAGCAGCCTACCGGCGGAGTCACGACACCGCGGATTTGGAGTCAGGACAACTGCGGGCAACTGCGAATTGTGCGTATCTGGCGCGAAATCGAAGGTGAGCACGCGTCCAGGGGATCTGGTCAGCATCCTGGGCCGCACCTTCCGTATCCAGGACGACCGCTTCCTCCGCCCCAGAAGCCGCCACCCAACATCGGCCCTGCGATATCGTTCGCCCTGTGAAAGCCACACTGGCCCTAGTTATTTCGCCGGCAGTCATAGCCATCGGATTTGGAGTAGCTGCCCTCAATCGGCAGCTTCATTGGGGCATCCAATGGGGGCCAGTCGGTACGTGGGTGAGTGCGATACTTTCTGCTGTCGCCGTGAGTGTAGCCCTCTGGGTTGCGTTGGAAAACGATTCGGAGAGGAAGCGCGAACGTCGTGAAGAGAAGGAACGCGCGGCACGGAGGGCGCGAAGGATCCACCTCACTGTGGCCGCTGCAACCGAGAGCGGTTTCATCTGGCGACTGGATGTCCGAAACCGTGATGATCGACCAATCTACGACCTGCGCTTTGACCGAGGCTGGATCATCGACTGGCTGGATCAAGCGGCATACCCTGATGTGAAAGTAAACTTCCAGCCCCCAACGCGCATGATTGCAGCGGGCGATGAATGGCGCTCCGACGTGCTCGACGTAGCAGCGCGACATCTGCCCATAAAAAACTTGGAACGCTCAATCTACCTGCCTGCTGCAACTTTCGAGGACGACGACGGATACGTGTTCTGCTGGCACAACGATCCGTTGGAAACCATTGTCGAGCAGGGGGGCCGTGTTACTGGAACTTGGGTCATCCAAGAAGAAGGCGGCGACTACCCTGCGAACCAGCCAGCGTTTCATGCCGCTCTTGGACTCCGAGAGGGTTCGCAACCGCCAGCGAGCACCTAAAGGCACCAGTGTTCGGCTCCGCTGCTCAAGCTGCCCGCGGCACCGGCCGCAATTTCGCCCGCTGAGCGCGATGCAGCGCCAGCACATCACCCACCCGGAAAGTAGTCCCGCGCTGCTCGACACAGCCGATCAGTTTCCCGCGCTCATGCCACTTCCGGATCGTCGCCGCCTTCACCGGCGCACCCTCGAAATGCGGAAGCAACCGCGCCAACTCGGCAGCCGTCCCCGTGTACTCATCGGCTGCCTCACGCATCCATTCGCGATACAGACGCGCCTGATGCTCAGTCCCACACCGACGGCACTTCAGCACCCTCAGATACGAAGGACCGGCCACAGTTGTGCCGCAACCCTCGCAGTAACCGGCGATCTCAACCGAGGCCGGCGCGTCGACCGCACCCCACGCCTTTGTGATCGCCCCTAGCAGACCGCGGACCCACTTTTCAGCGCCGGGGCCGCGGCTTGCCCTCGGCAGATCCTCGAGAATGTCCAGCGCGGCGTCTTTCGGCGATAGTGCACGGGGCGCATACGGAACCACCGCGGCGGCGTAGCGCAGCGTCCGCAGCAGGTCGTGGCGTCGGTCGCTGGCGTAGTCGTTGAGGATCAACGGCCGGTCGTGGCCGCTGCCCGGCGTGCCCTCACCGCGCGGACGCGTGATGTCGGTGCGGGTGATCGTGACGTCGAGCTGTGCGAACAGCTCCGGTATGCGGCGCAGGTCGCGTACGAGCGCGTCGATCAGCTCAGCAGGCACGGCGGACAGCGGACGTCTCCTCAGAACAGCGCGCCGACCGGCTCGACCGGCGCGTTCGGATGGATGAACTTCACGGGCGCGAGCCCGTCGAGGTAGGTGGCCCTGCGCGGAAGATTCGCGGCGCGGCCGGGCCAGCGATTCGACGCACCGACCAGGTAGTGCTTCTTGATGGCGTAGAAGCCGCCGCGCTGGGTCTGCGGGTTGGGCCGGTACCCGGCTCGGATCCAGGCTGTGAACTCCGCCCAGAGGTCCGGTTGCCGGAATCTCATGTGCAGGATCAGGTGGCAGGTGATACACAGCGGCACATACGTTTCCGGCTGTGCGTAGTCCTCCAGATGGCCATGTATCGCGCCGTCGGTCTGCGCGCACACCGCGCATTCGGTCGGCGGATCCCACAGGCCAGACTCCCACATCCGGTTCAGCTCCATCTGGACGCGTTCGCGGTATGCGCCGGGGAATCCGTTGTACGTGGACATGGCCATGACGGCTACTCCTTCACGGTGAGATAGATGCGATGCTTGCCATCGAAAGTGACTGTCTGCCAACACTTTTCGAGTTCGGCAATTTCGTCGGTCACCGATCGTAGCCTGTGCGTCGCACCCTGACGAGGTGCGCGACCTTCCAAAAACAGGTGTCGCACACCCGCATTCGCGAGCGTCGCGCCCAGCATCGCGGGCGTCACTCCGGCGTTGTCCAGCTCCGGGAGTACCCGGCGCGCAACCACGATGCGGATCCGTCGAGAGTCGATGAAGTCGAACAGTTTCGGCATCTCGTCCGGGGTGAGCGTCCAGGGGCAGACCGCGCACCCGCGCCCGTAGGTGCCAGCGGCCTTCCCGGCTTCGATCGCCTTCGCATCGGCCTCGATGGCGGTCACGTTGAATCCGGTGCCCTCGAGCCGACGCGCGAGCAGCCCGGTCGACGAGCCGAGGTCGAGCAGGGCGCCGTCGGTCAGGTCGACTTCGGACCTGATCAGGTTGTAGATGTCGTCGTGGATCTTCGGGTACCGCCCGCTGCGCTGCCAGTCGTACAGGTGCTCGGCGGAGTCGTATCGGCTCATGCTGCGGCGTCCTTCGGATACCAGGCTTGCGAGTACGCCCACTGGCTGATGTTGCGGGCAGTGAACACGCCGTCCTGGGCCAGTAGGTCGACCTCGGCGCGAGTGCCGCCTATCTCCTGCGCGATCTGCTCCGGGTCCATGTGGTGCACTTCGAGCAGTTCGTGCACGATGGCCGACATCTCGACGGCGGCGTGCGAGCCCTTGGCTCGGTTGATCCGGATCGTCATGAGCATCGCCGCCGGCCTGTCGACGTCGAGCACCGCGACCGGCACGCGGCCCTTCCATCGGGCGTGGACTTCCTTCGAGTCCTGCGACAGTCGCCAGCGGTGGAATCCGTCGATGATGATGCGATCCGGATTCACCAGGAGCGGCTGTACCCAGCCGGTGTGCAGCAGCGACCGCGCGAGCAGGCGCAGCTCCGGCTTGTGGACGCGGTTGGGGTTCCACACATTCGGATCGAGCGTGTCGGCCGGTACCCACTGGATGTGGTTGAGCGGATCCTCGCCCGCGGGTGTCGGCGTCAGTTGGGGCAGTCCCTCGGTGTTGCTCACTTGGCGGCTCGTTTCTTCTGGTCAGCCTTGGTCAGTGGGGTGATATCACGCTTGTAGGCGCCAGCCATGACGGCCTTGAGAACGTGGTCCGGCGGGTATGCCTCGGGGCTGCGCCGCGCACGGATCCGCACGCCGCGCAGCACCTTCAGGGCCTTGGCGCGCTGGCGCTCGTCGGTGATGTTTTCCTCGATGTACGCCTGGACGCCGTCGAGCGAGCCTCCGTAACGGCGCATGAGGGCGTGGCGGTCCAGCTCGCCGTAATAGCGTTCCTGTACAGCCATTTCCGGCACGAGCTGAATCACCTGCTCGTAGAACGTCGGTGCGTACGAGCGGAGACGGCCGAATGTCTTCGCCGACTCGGCGTGCAGCGGCGTCGATACTCGCAGCGAGGTCCCGGACAACACCTGCGCGTCGTAGATCGGGCAGTACCGAATCTCGCGGTCGTAGAAGTACCGGAAGACGTCGTTCTCTTGCCAGTCGAACAAGGGCTTCACGGTCATCACGCGCGGGTCCTGGGTCGCGTTGATGTAGTTGTCGTGGAGCTTCGCCTTCATCGCGTTGAAACGCATGATCGACTCGGCCGCACGGACGCCGGTGACCATCGCGATCTTGCCCTTCTCGCCGCGAGAGACGACGGTGTCCGCGGTGTACTGGTCGAGCACCAGATTCCGCGGCAGGCCGAGCTTTTCGGCGGTCAGCGCCCACTCGGGCATCGGCCGCATGTGCTCGCGGTTCGGATCCCACTGGATGTAGCGAGTCGACTGGCCGAGGATGTACTTCGTCGACTCCAGCGGCACGCAGTACCAGCGCAGGTCGATCCAATCGAGCTGCCGGTAGTGGTTGACGAAGTCGATCACCTGATCGGGGATCAGCTCCTCGTCACGGAACACGGCCTTGATCGGCTGGTGGTCGCCGCGCTCGGTCGCCACTTCGTGCACGAGGTGCAGTGCTGCGAGCGAGTCCTTGCCTCCCGAGAATGCGACCAGCACCGTGTCGAACAGGTCGTAGACGCGGTGCATCCGCTTCTTGGCCTCGTCGTACACGTTGGCGTCGATGAAGCCTTTCACCCGCGGCATCAGTCGCGCTCTCCCACGGTCGCCTGGAGGTATTCGGTCAGCCGCTCGGCGACGGTGTCCTTGTCCGAATACGTCCGCTTCAGCCACTTCGTGAACTCGAACCAGACGTCTTGCTGCTGCTCGTCGTCAAAGATCAGGTTGTACGAGATGACGGGGTCGCCGAGTCCGGGCTTACCCTCCTCGTCGTCCGGCACGTCGACACCGGTGTCGATCGAGTCGAGCAGCTGGTCCAGCTCGGCGTCCGAGTAGCCGGTGCCCTCGAGGTCCGGGAGATCCTGCAACAGGTCGGTCAGGGCCGTGATGTCGTAGTGACCCTTGTCGGCGGTCCGGTTGTCGGCCAGGACGATTCGCTTCGCCTGCTCGTCGTCGACATCCACGTAGTGCACGTCGATGTCCTTCCAGCCGAGGTCTTTCGCACCGAGCAGGGTGTGATTGCCAGCCAGCACGAACTGGGTGGACTTCTGGACGACGATGGGGCGGTACTGGCCGTTCTTCGCGAGGCTGGACTTGATCGCGGCAACGTCACCGCGGCGCGGGTTGCCGGGGTACGGCTTGAGCTTGCTGATCGCGACGCTGGTCACTGGGCAATCCTTTCGGCGAGAACGGCGTAGCCGCAGATGTCGACATACGAGTCGCGGTGGAATCCGCGTTTGGCGCGCGAGACCTTCATCAGCACCATGAGATTGGCGACGTCGCGCGGGTCGAGAGGCACGCCGAGGTAGGCGGACCACAGGCCGGCGATCCGCCGGAACGACTCGGCCGGATTGCCGTACTGGGTCTCGCGGTCGCCGTCGATGAGGGCGGCAGCTTCCTCCAGCACGGTCAGCTGGCCAGGCTGCTCCTCGTCGTCCTGGTCGTCGAACGGGTCCGGGTAGATGTCCGCTGCGTGGTCGCCGGGCAGGGTCTCGCCGCGGTTGTTGTTCGCCGGTCCGGCCGGGCCGCCAGTTGCGAACGGGATGTTGGCGCCGTCGGGGATGCGCTGCATCGCGGCTTCGAACTGGACGCGCATGTTCTCTTTCAGGGGGCCGTCCGGATACTGCTGGGCCAGCTCCTCGAACTGGTTGGTCAGCTGCTCCTTGGTGATGCTGTTGACGGTCGCGGCGGACATGGGTTCCTCTCGGGTCACTGGCAGTCGCATTCGGTGTCGTCGTCGTCGATGTAGGGCGGCTCGCGGAATTGCTCGGTCCAGACGGCGGATGCGATTTCGGCGGGGTCGACGCTGCGGCAGATTTCGAGACTCAAGGTGATCCCGAGCGGCAGCTGGAGACGGAACTTGATCACGCGGCGACCGCCTGCGGGTCGGATCCGTCGTCGGCCAGGCGCCAGACGAGTTCGACCCACAGCGAGCCGGGCTGACCGGGCTGCGCGGCGTGAATGATCGGCTCTGGCTTGGTCATCCAGCGCGGTGTGTCGTCTGGGACCATGCCGTAGCCGATCTGCGCGGGCACCGGCCGCCGGGTGCGTGGCGATATGCGTGCCGGCCTGCCCTTGGTGAGTGCGTCGTAGATCGGCTTCGCTGTCGCGATCAGGTTGTCGGTGTCGCGTACGCGGTTGTCGCGTGGCCGGTAGTGCAGTTGGACGGTGACGTGGTCGACGCCGCGCGGGAGGTAGGCGAGAGCGGCGAGGCGGCACACATCGGTGCGCAGCTGCTTGCGCTTGCGGGACCTGGCGAGGGCGGCGCCGCGGGATGCGCCGGAGTCGTTCAGTGACAGAGGCGGTTTGGTGTACGGCAGCGGTAGGACGGCACTGCTCATGGGGGCTGGCTCCTCGTGTCGATGGCGGTCGACGGTCAGGGTTCGAGGGAGATCGGAGTGTCGTTCGCCAGCGTGAGCGGCTGCTCTCCGGCGAATCCGGAAGTGACCCAAGCGACGGTGTGCGTCGTCTTGCGTTCCAGGCCGACGAGTTTGACGCGGTGGCAGCGTCGGCTGTCGCGGTAGACGAGCATCATGCCGATGTCGCGGCGGTCGAGCTGGGCGAAGGTCTTGGTCATGCTGCCTTCTTGGTGAAGCGGCGGAATTTCGTTTGGCAGGACAGGCATCGACCGCGGGAGTGATGGCGGACGTGGCCTTCCGGGACTTCGGCGTTGCGGCCGACGAGAGGGCGCTGGCAGTCGACGCAGTGCGTCGGCCGGATCTTGTAGACCTTGGCGAGTTGGCCTGAGCGGTCGGTGGCGGAGTAGCAGCCCTTGCACAGTCCGCGGGCGGCAAGGTGGGCCTCGTTGACGCCGAGGGGCTGACCGGCCGGGACGAGGCGGCGCTGGCATCCGGCGCAGACGGGGATCCGGTCGTCTCCGCGTCCATATCGGTTGATCATCTCCTGTAGCGCCAGCGTGGTTTCGTTGTCGCCGCGGCATACGAGTCCGGCGGCGATCACTCCGTCGGCGGGGAGGGTGATCTCCGGCTCGGTGGCGAGCTGGCCGGAGCCGAGCGCACGGCGCGCGCAGGCGACGAATCGGCTGATCGGGCACTCGGTTTCGCAGATCGTGATGGCGGCGATCGTCTCCGGGTAGAAGTGCCAGTCGGGGTCGTCGCCGGGCTGGACGAAACGGGCGTCGCGGTGGCACGGCGCCTGGCCTTCCCTGCTCTCCGTCACACAGCAATGCTCGCCACTGCGCGCGCATTGCGCAACACCACTGCGCGTCACCGTGTGTTGCAAAGCCTCAGGTATGACCTATTTTTCGAGGTCATTGCCCTGATGAGGCGAGATACAGCAACACACTGGCAAGTCGTTCCGCCTAGGCTACGTACACTTTTCCGTAGCGTGTTAGGCCAGCATCCCCGACCCCCGCCGCCCGGAGTGCAAAAGATGTCTTCCATCGACCCAACCGATCCACGACCGTACTCGCACCTGTCGGATTACCTCGTGACGCACGGCAGCATTCAAGCTGCGGCAATCAAGGAATATGATGAAGCTCTCGACGCCGCTCCCAATGAAGCTGCGATGCAGAAGTTTCTAGAAGAGCATCCTCGATTCTTGACTCAGCTCCTTAGAGGTGGTGGTGATCGCTGGGTTATCCCAACAAAGAGGTTGGGCTCGGAGCATGTGACCGACTTCCTAATTGCGGATCAAGATTCAGCGGGTCTGGTTTGGTATGCCGTCGAACTCGAACGTCCACAAGCCAAGCTGTTCACAACAAAAGGTGACCCAACGTCCGCACTAACACATGCAGTTCGGCAAATAAATGACTGGCGCAGCTGGTTGTCCCGAAACCGCGATTACGCGAGCAGATCCCAAACGGAATCCGGGCTTGGCCTGCAGGACATCGATCCGGAACTCGATGGCATTATCGTGATTGGACGCAGAACTGAGCAAGCGCGGGATATTGATGATCGGCTGCGCCGACTTGCCCGAGATCATCGTCTTACAATCTGCACCTTTGACTGGCTCGCCGAAACCGCACGCCAGACGCTCCCCCCTCCCAACCCGATGGCGGACTTCCTTCTCTCTTTCAGGAGCGAGAAGAGGGTAAGCGAGCAGGCGGTGCAAGAGGTATTCGGCAGCATCGGCTCGGCTACCAGTTTTGTTAGTGCCGCTCGGACGGTCGATTGGGAATCTGTCGAAATTGCCGACGGTGTAGACGCTTTATTTTACATAGTAAGGACGTACCGTAAACATCCGCCTGAGCTGGGTCTATACGATTGGAACGATTGGCAATCATGGATAATCGAGAACGGTGTTTCTGAAAATAATATGAATTTCATGGTCTCCGAACAGGAGCCAAGCTCAGAGCTTCGCGAAAAATTGGAAGTTAACGCTGATGGCGTGTGGTCCCTGCAAGAGAAGGGTCGTTGGCCTCAGCTAAGTGTGTTGGCATTCATCCCACGTGATCTCGAGCTCGACATAGCAAAGAAGCGTGCAGAAGTAGCGCGCGAACTCTTCATCCGATACTGGAATTCTCGGTCGACAGCGCAGGAGTTTGAGTAAACCAGCGACTAAACCAACGATAGGTCAGCTATGTCTCCGCCGCGGGTGAGGTAGATCAGAGCGCCGCGGCGGGACTCGACGCCGTGCTGCTCGCGGTAGTAGTTCGAGCCGCCGTCGAGCGTCGAGGACTGGATCCGCGCACGCTTATCCGTCGTCTCCAGCTCCCACGTGTGGTAGTGGCCGTGGACCAGAACGTCAGCGGCTCCGGGGTTCTGGCCGTGGAACGCCTGACCTGCCCACCACTCCATCGCCTTGCCGCGGCGCCACTGATGGCCGTGCGCGATCGTGAAGACGGTGTCTCCGGCCGGGACGGTCATGTAGCCGCGCTCGGGGTCCGGCGTGCGGATCTGCACGTGCCCGTACGCGGCTGCGTTGCGTTCGAGGCCCTTGGCGACGCTGCTCGCGGCATGGGTGGCCCAGCCGTCGCCGGGCCGGGTGATCTGGAATCGCTGCGCCTCATCGTGGTTGCCGTTGACGACGTCGACGAGCAGTTCGTCTGTGCTGTCGGCGAATCCGTCGATCGTCGTGTAGAGCAGCTGCTCGAACACGGCGATCTGCTCGGTCACGGTGAGATCGGTGCGCCACCAGTTCCGGCCGCCCTGGCTCTGGTTCCCCTCGACGCAGTCGCCGGGGAACATCAGGTGAACCGTGCCGACGGTGCGCGCGGCGCGCAGCTGCCGGTACTTCTCGATGGCACGCTCGACCGCTTCGAGGTAGCGGGCAACAATCTGATCGGTTCCGCCGTTGTCGCTCTTGCCGATCTGCAAGTCCGATGCCTGGAAGTTGAAGACGGCCGGTCCGCCGGCCTGCGGGCGCGGGGCGGGTGCGCGGTCGATGATCTGGGCGATCAGCTGCTCGGCTGCGACGCCGCCTGGTCGGTCGGCGACGATATAGAAGCGGTCGGCCTGGAGCCATTCGCCGGTGAAGCTCTGCCAGCGCGAGATGCGC
The DNA here is from genome assembly GCF_029868745.1 of Nocardia wallacei. Lineage (GTDB taxonomy): Bacteria > Actinomycetota > Actinomycetes > Mycobacteriales > Mycobacteriaceae > Nocardia > Nocardia wallacei_B. Next base: position 37,422 of record NZ_JARWOP010000207.1, read on the forward strand.
ACGGGCCGCTCAGGATCCAGCCGCACTCCTTGTCCCGCAAGGCCGTGCTTCTTGAGAAGTTCGTCGAACGCGACCGTCTCGTCGACGGGGTGCGGGTCCGAGTCGACGAAACCGGTCCGGCCGTCGTACTCGATGCGTGGTTTGTACTGCGGTTCACGGGCGGGCGGCTGGGCGGCCAGATCGGCGGCGATTCCCATGCTCAGTCCTTCGGGGGCAAGGGCAGTCGCCGAGCGTGTGGGCGTAGAACATGGCGGAGCTGCCGGTGTAGCCGCGGGCGCGGGCGACTCGGAGGAGCGCGGCTTTGGTGCCTCCATTGGAGAGCCACGCGTCAGCTTCGGCGCGGTCGGAGTCGGTGAGTGTGTCGAACCATCGGCCGCTGATACACGCTTTCGCGGAGGCGGATTCGGCGATCAGGTCGTCGGTCAGGCTCATCAGAACCCGATGCAGTAGCGGATGACCTGGAACGGTCCGCGGGCTGCGAGGTCCTGGCTGTCCAGAGCGACGTCGGAGCCGGTTGTGTACCAGCTTTCGCGCGCCTTTTCCCAGATCGAACCGTCGGTCTTCGACATGACGATCGCGTTGTCGGTGAATCCGTCGAGAAACTTCACCACGTCGGCCGAGGCTGCGACGACACTCGGCCAGTTGCTGGCCGTCAGGCTGCCGAGTACCCGCGCGAGGGAACACAATTCGGCAGTCCCCGCGGCGCATTGGCGGCTGAAGTCCGGGTCGACTTCGACAGCGATGGCGGCGTGGAGAACTGCGTCGATCACGCGGTAAGGCTGGGCAGGCAAACGGTGCTCCTGGGGGCTGGTTCGGTGAGGAGAGGGAGCGGCCTGGCGGGACCGCGCCGTCTCAGGCTGCGGGGGCGAGGTACTTCGCGGCGACCGCTTCGGGGCGGGCCGGGTAGAACTCGCCGAGTGGGCCTTGGAGCACCCAATCGTGTGCCTTGAGCGGAAGCCATTGCTTCCGTTCGCTGTTCCACACTTCGGCTGTGATGTCCGGGTCCTGGTAGGCGGCCGGGTATGCCTGGTCGCCTGGGTATTCGCGCACGCAGGGGACGGGGCCGAATGCCTTGCGGCCGAGCATTTCCACATTGATCTCGTGGACGTTGTCGCCGGTGTACTGGACGGCCTTGATGTCGATCGGCTTGGCTCGCAGGGTGACGGCAGGCATTTAGGCGCGCACTTCGATCAGAGTTGCGTCGGCGGGGGCTTCGATAGTGAGACGCCCGGTGTGGTCGTTGTCCGTTGCGGGGCCGAGAGTGATGGGCCAGGCGGGGACGGGCCGGGTCTCGTTGGTCGGGCCGACTGCGATGTTCCAGCATCCTGTGTCGGGGTCGTCGTCCAGGCGGACTCGGAGTTCGCCTGTCGCGGAGACGATGTGGAACTGGGCGCCGCTATAGGCGTCGAACTCGTCGCGTCGGCCCTCGAAGTCGTCGGCAGTGACGACGACTGCGGTGTCGTCGTTCTTGCCGGAGAAGCTGTAGCGGGGCACGCGCTGACCGTATGGCCTGTTGGAGCTGGTTGCAGAGTTGGAGTCACCGTGAGGGCGGAGTACGGCCCTCAGCGTAGGCAGCAGTCAACAGATTGATGAAGGCAGAAGCCGTTATGAGGATGTACCGTGCAAGTGCTTGCGACACTTCCGGAGCGTTCTCGCCACCATGGCGGATCCCGTCTGCATCGCTCGCGTAGCCGTACATCTTCTTCCATGCGTCAAGTAGAGCCGGGTGGCTGAACTGGCCGTCACGCTTGAGTTGGTCGACTGCTCCACCAAGTGTGTTCTTGCCGGTCAGCGATCCCGCAAGTGCTTCCACTGCGCTGATTGATTCTTTGACGGAATTCGGATAATCGGGCTCAGTCCTGTTGGACAGCAAGGAGACTGCGGCACCCAGATGGTGTTGAACGGCATCGTGCTCAACCGACAGTGCCTGTTCGATCTCCTTCAATTCGCCGGTATCGCTGATCGGGACAACTTCACCCTTGGTCACGCGGTAGCCAGCGAGGTTCCGTTCGAGAATATAATTGAAGGTGGAGATGTCTTCGTCCTTATTCTCTGCCACCTCCTCAAGTATCGCCTCGATTAGGTCGTAGACCTCGTACCACTCTGAGGATTTGAACCGTATCTTAATCGCTGCTTCCAGCTCGGACCTCCGCTGCGGGTACTTATCCAAATCAAGGAAGAAATGGTGTACCCAGACTTGTCTGAAGATTTCATCGGGATCGTCATTCTCATTGAAATACAGGGTGTATACGAGATTCCAGAGATCGGTGCGAAGGTCGGCGTCTATCTCTTCGACCTGAGCGACTTTGCGCACAGGAACGTAGCCGAGCCGTTGTGAGAATTTCATATCGGAATGATGCCAGGCCACACCGACCTCATGGACAGTGTGCACTCGGCACGGCGCCGTCGAACTTCCCGAGGTCGCCGGTCTGGGCGATGCCGAGCTTGCCAATTCCGATGTGCCCGTTGGCCAGCCGGTGATCGTAGGTGTCGGTGCTGCCGGTCGAGCAGTTGATCCGTACCCAGTACCCACCCTCGGCCAGCGTCGGCCGCAGCGTCCGGGCCACCTTGTTGTAGGTGTTCAGCAGGTCGGTCGGATCGGCGCTCGACGTTGTCACCCGGATCTCCTTGCCGACGACCTCGTGTGTGTACGGAGGCGGCTCGGGGAAGGCGGTGGCCGAGGCCGGCGGGGCGCTCTTGGTGGACGACGGCGCCGCGCTGGTGCTGTCGGTGCTGGAGCATGCGACGACGACCGAAGCGGCGGCAGTGGCGATGAGAGCGACCAAAACGGCCGGTCGAGCAGAGCTGATCACGAATAGATCATCCTGGCTGGAAGGGTTCTCGTTACCAGAAAGCCCCGCTGGCGGGGGATCGCCAGCGGGGCTTGGTGTCCGGTGCTCTACAGCTCTCCGGCCTGTTCGAGGATCCGCATCGCGTATGCGACGGCGTCGGCGCTGTACATATCGCGGTGCTCGAACACGTAACGAGCTTCGGCCGTCGTCATGCGGGCCACCCCACTTCGCGCCGGAACGCGGCCTTGCGGCGCTCCTGCAAGTCGCGCAGCTCGTGTAGATCCTCGCGGTACTTGATCCGGTCGCTACTCGACGGCGTGGCCTGCAACTTGTCGGTCAGGGTGCGGATCTGCTGATCGAGCGCGACCCGTTCGTCGTGCGCGGCCTGGTCGACGATCCGCGGCTGATCGGGGGCCGTCACTGCGCGACTCCGTCCCTGTGCGGCTTCGGCATTGCGGCAGCCAGCTTCTCGGCGGCGATCCGGGCGATCGTGGCGCACTGCTGGGCCTGCGCGCCGCGGTGCGCTGACGGGTGGGTGAGCACCGCGCGGATACGTTCGAGGGCCTGGTGAGCGTCCCGCGCGGCGAACACCATGTCGATGAGCGTTTCCCGGCGGGTCTCGGCCCGGTTGTCTGCGGTGCGGAATTCCCGCGAGAGGTTGGCGTTGCGCCGATTCATGGTCGCGAGGTGGTCGAGCAAGTCGGCGGTCTCGCGGGTGGTGAGAGTGAGGGTGGGGTGCTGCTCGCCGCTGAGGATGGCGTCGGCCGCGGCGGTGGCCACCTTGGCGTGGAGCGTGTCGACGATATGGGGCACGATCTGGTTCCTTTCGGTGCGCTGGCGGGCGCGTGGTGCGAGGATGACCGGGCTGGGCGGGCCACTGTGCGTGACCCGCCCGGACCAATTCATTCGGGGGTCAGAACGGCGGCTGCTCGTCCTTGGTGGTGGTGCCCCAGGGATCCGTCGTCCGCGGCGCTCGACCGCTGACCACCGTTGCCGTTGCCGTTGCGGCTGACCTTGCTGACCTTCGCGGTCGCGTACTTCAGCGACGGGCCGACGTCCTCGACCTCCAACTCCACGCTGGTGCGCTTCTGGCCGTCCTTCTCCCAGCTGCGGGACTTCATGCGGCCGTGGACGATCACGCGAGTGCCCCTGGTCAGGCTCTCGGCGACGTTCTCGGCCGACTCACCCCAATACGCGCACCGCATGAACAGCGCTTCGCCGTCCTTCCACTCGTTCGTCCGGCGGTCGAACGTGCGCGGCGTCTGGGCGACCGTGAAGTTCACGACGGCCTGCCCGGCGGGCGTGTACCTGAGTTCCGGATCGGCGGTCAAGTTGCCCATCAGGGTGGTCAGGGGCTCGTTGGACATGGTTGTGTTCCTTTCGGGTGGGTTACTTCAGGACTTGCGGTCGTTGTGGGCGTTGCGGCACGGGAAGCACCGGCAGCCCCAGTTCTGGTAGGTGCTCGCGGTGCCGTGCTGAAGCCGGTTGCCCTTGTTGTCGCAGGGTGCGTACCAGCGGCCGTTGCGCAGGATGCGCCGGTCGAGCCGAGCGCGCCGGATGCCAGCGGTGTAGACGCGCAACGCTTCTCGGCAGTCCGCGCATCGGCAGCCGTGCTTGGTGTAGCTGTTGAGGCTGCCGTGCCGGATCACCGGGGGCTCGAGGACCGCGGTCACTGCTCGGCCTCCGCTACCCGCTTGAACCCTCGGCCGCCGAGCCGGTCGGCGCGCATCTTCGTCGGCCGCATCGGCTCGGTGACCTGGCCGTCGTACTCCTGGCGGGTCACGATGCACAGCGCGAACGTCTCGCCGTACTCGGCTTCGAGGCTGTCGACCAGCAACGTACGAACGTTCGACGGACGGGTGTCCTGGAACTGGTCGCCGGGGCGGATGGTCAGGCCCTTCTTGGTGGTGTAGGCGGTTGAGGTGGTCACAGGTCGAACTCCATATCTCGTGCGAGGTCGGTGTAGTGGTCCTCGGCGTCGGCGAATGCCGGGCCGTCGTCGACGACACAGCCGGGGCACTGGCACAGGGCCGGATCGTTGGCGACGTAGCTGCGCCACGCGCAGTCGCAGAGGTGGGCGTGGTGCGCGTACGGGTCGGCCAGGTGGACGTCCATGCCGACGTGGCCGGAGAGCACGATGTCGTAATCGTCGGTGTCGTCTGCGATCTCGCGGAGGTCGGCGACCGAGAGCCGCGCGTAGAGGATGCTCACGCGGACACCTGCGCAGCCTCGGCGGCGGACTTGATTCCGCGGATCTCGTGATAGACGACCGTGTCGGTGTAACCGGGGACGTAGAGGCTGTCGACGCTGACCGACTTCGCGTTGACGCGGACGACCTTGTACCAGCTGCCTCGATAGTTGATCCAGTCGCCCTTGCTGACGTCGGCCTTGCTGTAGCCGGTGGTCTCGCCGTTGGCGATCTGCTCGGCGCGGACGCCCTTCCAGTACTCGATCTCGTCGGCGCGCTGGGTCATGCGGGCCTGCACACGTTCCCGATAGTCGCCGCTGGCCGGAGGGTCGATGAACACGTACGGCGGACGTCCGCGCTTTCCTCCGTCCAGGGTCCGCTGGTCGCCGCGCTGCTCGGCTTCCAACTTCTCGATGCGGTTCGCGACGGTGACCGGCGCGTACCTGTGATCGGTTGTGCGGGAAGCAGCTTCGGCGCGCTGTTGGGCGTGGTCGGCTGCTTTGTGTGCCTCCACCGATCGGCCGAGGGCGTCCCAGGCTCGCTCGATCGACTTGCGGTGTCGATGCTCAGAGTGGTGGCCGATCTTGATCGGCTCTCCCATCGGTGGGACTGCGTCATGGGCGCGCTGGTGGGCTGCGTCGGCGGCTTGAGCCTGCCGGCCTCGCCGGTCGGCCTTCGCCTCCAGGGCCGCGACCCTGTCTTCCTGCCGTTCGGCGCGGGCGGCCTCGGCGTCGGCGGCGGTGCGGGCGGTGCGGTCGATGGACAGTTCGACCGCGTATCCGGCGGCGCGGAGCGCCTTGGCGGCGGACTCGATGTGCCACTGCTTCGGCTGCCTGTCGCGGGAGTTGAGGATGATCCAGCATTGGAGGCTGCGCGCCCATTTCCAGTGGCCGACAGTGCGTTTCACGCTGAGCATGACTTCGTAGGTGCCGTCGCCTCGCTCGGTGCCTTCGAGCATGGTGCCTTCGGCTGCGGTGTGGGTGATGGTCAGGTGGCTCATGCCTCACCCCGCAGGGTGCGAAGCTCCTGGTCGATGGCCTCGAGTTCGATGCCGGTCTCGGCTGCGACGGTCTTGCGCTGGTCGGTGAGTTTCTGGCGCCGGGCGTGGAGTACCCGGATCCTGGCCATCAGCCGATCTACGTCGGCCTGGGGCGCATTTGTGCTCTGTCCGTAGTCGGACATGGTTGGTTCCTTTCGGGTCACCGGTGGCGGCCGGTGTGGGGGTGTGACCGTGGCGGCGGTCAGCGGATGATGACGACGATCTCGCCCTTGTAATTGCAATGGCGGCAGCCCTGCCCGTTGCAGGGATCGCAGATCGCCCAATGGGGGAACGGCATTGGCTGGTTCCTCGGGGTTGTGACCGTGGCGGCGGTCAGGTGTCGTCGGCAGCGAGGTCGAGCAGGTCGCTCGGGTACTCGTGGCCGTCGGTGTCGATGTTGAACAGCAGATCGAGCGGCTGCTGTGGCTTGCCGGTGGGCCGGAGCGCCGCCTGGATGCGGCGGCGCTTCCGGTCTCCGTCGCTCACTACGCGACTTCGGCGTCGTACTCGGCGTTGATCTGGTACGCCTCGTCCTCCATCGCGGCCTCGTAGGCCGGGGACTGAACGGCAACGACGGTGTGCCCGGCGGCGTGCAGGGCGGCCACGCATTCGGCGACCTTCTCGACGATGCGGTCGCCGGTCTTCGGCCCGTAGGTCTCGGCGTCGATGGCGGCGGCCTCGTTGAGCCGGTGGAATGCGCCGACGTTGCGGGTCGCGGCGACCGGCCACGCCTTGTCGAGCCATCCGGCGACACCCTCGGACGGGATGACCAGAATGTCGCCGTCGGCGATCTGATCGTCGCACTGGCTGCGGTCGTACGCTTCGTCGGACGACGCGAAAATATGCACTGTCACGGTGCTGGTTCCTTTCGAATCCCGGTGGCGGCCGGGGGTTTTGGGTGTTGGTCCGGTGTTTGCTGGTCATCGGCCCAACGAAATCGAAACTATCCTGCACACCGCGCACTGTCAAGCCACTGCGCGCACACTGCGCATAGTGCTGCGCGCTTTGCTGCGCGTTGTGCAGATTCGTCGCAGTGCAGGAAAGTGCAGCGCAAGGCTCGATGCACGTCGCCGGGAACGCGAAACCCCGCCGGGTCAACAACCTGGCGGGGCTCAAGTAGGGCGATCATGACTGCGCAGCGGCTATCACCAAATCCCGATACGGCAGGCGCACCACCAGGCAGTCGACGATGCCGAGTTCGCGTTCTATCCGCTCGAGGTCAGCCACCGCTGCATCTCGATCGACGGCGGTGATCTCGGTTTCGACGAACACCCCAGCCCCCGTGACAACGTCGATCGCGATCAGCACGTTGTCGCGCTCTGGATGCCGGTACTGAGTTCGCGCCTTCTCGACCTTCGCCAGCTCGACCATGCCGATTGCGGTCAGCAGGGCCATAGCGGCGCCTGCCTGTTCTGACTCTGAAAGGTGGACGTTTGTCTCGACCTTTGCGATCACATCGCCGGTGCGATGTGTGTCGGCGCCCGATGGTGGCTTATAGGTTATTTCCGCGAAGCCGTCGCGGCGTCGAACTCGCAGGCATTCAACGGTTTCCATGAAATTGACGTCGGGGCGGCTGTAGTAGACGTCGGTTTCGTGGAGGTGCCCGGCTTCGCGGTAGCCGAGTTCGGTGAGCCGTTGACGGAGGGCGTCACTGTCGGGGAGTTCGCGTTTGCGTTCGACCTCGATCAGGTTCATACGGTGATCATCCTCTCCAGTGGATTGTCGTGTGCAGACGGGCGAGATTAGGTTTCGAACAGAACGACCGCAGCGTGTCCAGTGCGCGCTGGACGGCTTCCGAGTCGGCGACCGGGACGTTTTGAAACAGCACCAGCTGTTTGGCATCGGTCAGCGGGTTCGACAGTCGTTTCGCGAGAAATCGGTTGTAGTAACGTCGATCTCGGGTAATCACGTCGTCGGCACAGACCGGCACCAGCACGGTGTCTTGGTGAGCGGTTGCCTCGATCGAGTTGACGGCGAATGCAGCAAGCAACTCGTCCGCGGTCAGGTACGCGTAGGTTTCCCGACCTTCCCGGACGCGCCACGCTTCCCACGTCCGCGCACATTCATGGTCATTTCCGGCGGCGGTCATGAAAGCCATCAGCGCGACATCAGAGACAGCGTCGAAGATGTCGCCGTCGATGACGAAGTGGTCGTCGAACGGCTCACTGACCGCGAGCAGGTTCGCTTGATGTGCAGCTGGCATCCAGTCGGATTCAGTGACGGCGTAATGGACGCGTTTGTGTCCGGACCGGAAGTCGATCCAGTCGCCAGACAGGGGGCCGTCGAGGGTCGGTCGGAACCCGAGAACGCCTGAGCGCCAGACGTGATCGCGGAAGGTGAGGTAGTGGCGCTGTACTTCGCGGAAGATCCCGACGGGGGCTTCGACTACTGCACAAATGCGGGTGTCCAGCTCGGCAACAGGCACTATCCGTGAGTTCTGCCGTACCACCACCTCGTCGTCGTGGTGGTGGTACGGGTGCACGCCCTCGCGGAGGTAGTGCGGCAGGAACATGCGGAGAAATTGCAGCCATGCCTGTGCGCTATAGGACTGGACGACTCGTTCGTGCAGGCTCGGCGCGTCGACGGCGTACACGTCGCGGTACACGAAGTATCCGTAGTGCCGGATGACTGTTGGCAGGGTGCGCATCATGGTGTGCAGGCCGGCGTATGCCCCGCCGTAGGAGTAGATCTCGTGCAGCAACGCTGATGCCGAGACGACGTCGACCGGTTCGTCGAAGAGCCCGCCGAGGTCTTGTGCCCAACCGTGAACGAGCACGCAGGAACCGATGTCGTTGAATCGCTCGATTGCTGCCGTCAACGATTGCGACGTCACGCCGGGAGCCTCGAGGAGAGTCAGCTGCACTGGCCGCGGTTGCTCGGTCAGCCGGGAAGCAAGGAATTCGACCGCAGCGCCGCCGCCAGGGCCGATCTCGACAATGTGCGGCCGGTCGGTGTCGACGCGCTGTAGAGCGCGGTGGACGAGGAGCCCCTTTTCGTCACCGTGATCGTTGGTGGCCCGGTCCAGGTACATCGCCACCGATTTGTGTTCGTGCGCAAAGCGATTGGCTGTTTCGATCACGAGCGCCTCCCTTCACTTCATATTCGCCCGGATCGGTCAGTAGGTGCGCCCGGAGTCCGGCTTGGTGCGTCCGGCGTCGACCAACGCTCGGAATGCAGCGGCTTTGCGTGGACAGTCCGCGGCCAGGCATTCCAAGTGCTGTTGCATGATTCGGTGCGCGCGGTCCGTGGTCAGTGGCTCCGCGGGGGCGTCATGTGTCCAGCCGACCGCTTGCTGCTCGTGGGCGAGCCGTGCCTGAATCTCTTCCACGGTGGTGCTCGTCGAATCCTTACTCCACCAACTCATCACTCGCCTATCCCTCGGATCCGGGCGACAAGCGAACTGCGAAGGCGTGCTCTTCGGCATCTGCCACCAGTCCGTCGAGCACGGCTATCAACGTCTGAAGGTCTGTGCCGAGCGGTGCGAACGGCTCGGCCGACGGTCGGTACGGGATACCCCGCGCCGCGGCTCGCTCCCGCTGTGTATCTACGGGCGGGACAATCTTCCCCTCCCGGACCAGACGGCCATACGCACTCGACTTCCGTGGGCACGAGACTGCGCGACATCCGATGTGTTCCTGCATGATTCGCCGCGCCTCGTCGACAGTGAGCGGGTGGTCCGGATACGTGTGGTCACGGTCCACAACGTCTGGCGCAGCGGCCCAGGTCTCCGGAGGGTAGACCGTTTCCAGGTCGAACATTTCGCATATCCGCGAGGGCATGTTATCGACAGTGGCGAGGTCGTAGACGAAAAGCGCGTCCACACCGAGGCCGGCAGCCATCCCGAGCGCATACCCGATGGGGTCAGGATGATCAGCTGGCGGCCGGACGGTATACAGGTGGTCGTACCCCAGCTTCTCGGCATGGCGCTGAGTCTCGATTGCATGCTGTGGAGCTTCGAGCCCTGAAACGTCCGGCCGGACGAGGGACATCGCCGTAGGCTTCTCGGAAATGCGTTGCGGTACAGCATATTCGGTAGGTTCGGACACGCGTGACTCCCTGGTGTGATTGTGTGCACCCAGAGCGCCGGTACCGGCCGCCGGAACCGAGGTGTTCCGGGTGGTTTGGGGCGCGCCCGACCGCCCTCTCTGTCGCCGACCAGGCGCGCAACCACATCCGCTTAGTGATGAGGTCGCACGGTCGGGCGCGTGCACCAAACGTACGTATCAGCAGCCCGCAAGACTCATATAAAAATATGAGTCTCAACCGGTAGCCTTGTGTTATGAGCGCACAACATCCGTCCCTGACGCAGGGAATCGGCGACAGGGTCCGGATATACCGCGACGCAGCCGGTCTATCGCAAGTCGAATTAGCCGCACTGATCGGCCGTTCCGCCGTGTGGGTTTCGCAAGTGGAACGCGGCATCAGCCACGCCGAGCGGTTGACCGACATCGTCAATATCGCTGCCGCGTGCCGATGCTCACCGCAAGACCTCCTCGGCGGCTCCATCAACGCTCTGGCGCCGAAGGCTGCACCGCGACGGGAGCAAGTCGCGGAAGTGCGCGAAGTGATCATGCGGACTGCGTTGCCAATCGTGCAGCCATCGTCAGCTCCGCCAGTCTCACTGGACGAAATCGGCGAGCGAGTTGCACAGGCGTGGACGACATGGCACACGTCCCCAACCGCTCATGGTTCCGTCGGCCGGGTGCTGCCGCAACTCATCCTCGACGCGAATACCGCCTACCTCACCGCCGACACCGATGTGCGCCGCCGAGCCGCGCGCACGCTGTGCGGCACATACCAGATCAGTCGACTGTGGCTGCATCACCTCCCTGAAGCCGAACTCGCCTGGGTTGCTGCCGAACGTTCGGTGGCGACCGCCCGCGAAGCAGATGACCCGCACCTGCTGGCGCTCGGGGCGTGGGCCATGTCGGCGAGCTACCGGCGCGCTGGACAGCAGGAGGAAGCCACGCGAGTCTGTCTCCAAGCGGCCGACGACCTGCAACGTCGATTCGGGGACAACCCATCCAACGAACTGCTCGCGGCGTACGGGATGCTCAATTTGGCGGCTGCGATCTCGTCCGCGCAGTCAGACGAGTCCGGGAAGGCGTGGGCACTCCACCAGGCGGCGGAGGACGCTGCCCGCGCGATCGGCTCGAGCTACGACCCCTGGACCATGTTCGGCGCCGGGAATGTCGACATTCACGGCCTTGCCATCTCTGCGGAACTCGGCGATCACGACGCGGTGGTCGACAAGATCTCGCGCCTGGATATCGACCGCGTGCCTTCTGTCGAGCGACGCTCGCGGCCATTGGTCGACGCCGCCCGCGGCTATGTGAAACGCAAGGACGATCTCGCTGCGGTGCTCGCGCTGCTCGACGCGGAAAAGATCTCCGCCGACGAAGTCCACGACTCCGGCCTTGTCCGCGAGCTGGTGCGCGAGCTGCTGATGCGAGACCATGCCCGCGCTCGGCCGCACGTGCGCGCGCTCGCCGTCCGCTGCCACCTGCTCATCGACGGTTGATTCATGCTGCGGTCTGATGGAATGGGCAGGGTGACGACGAGTTGGACGGCCTACCCCGCTGCAGATGTGCAGGCGGCGGTGGCGAAGGAACTGGAAACCGGGCGCCCGGATCGGTTGCTGCGCAAGGCTGCCGCCGGCCTGGCGGTGGTGTGCGGCGACGAACTGCTCCGCCGCGGTGGCACCGTCTACGGGCGTCGGGTGGCCCTGTTGGTCGGGACCGGGAAGAACGGTGCGGACGCGTTGCTCGCTGGGATCCGGCTGCGCCGCCGCGGCGTGAAGGTCGACGCCATCCTTACTGGCAACACCGCGTACGAGCCTGGAGTGGTCCAACTGCGCGCAGTTGGCGGGCGGATCGTCGCCGCGGTCGACGTCGACGCCGCGAGGCACGCGGTCGAATCAGCCGAGTTGGTCGTTGACGGCATCATCGGTGAGAGCGGCGTCGGTGGGCTCCGCGACCACGCTGCGCAGCTGGTCGACGCGATACCGGCCGGGACGCCGGTTATCGCGGTCGATCTGCCCAGCGGGATTGCCCCGGACAACGGCGAGATCCGCGGGGTTCATGTGCGCGCGGATGTGACCGTGACGTTCGGAGCTTGGAAGGCGTGCACGATCCTGCCGCCCGCGAGCAACATCGTCGGCGAACTCCGCTTTGTCGACGTCGGCCTCCCCGAGATCGACGCACCTCCAATCGCGCGCCGCCTGAGTGCCCGCGACATCGGCGCACTGTGGCCCGTGCCGCCGCGAGTTGCGCACAAGTACACGCGCGGTGTCCTCGGTGTAGTCGCCGGATCCGACACCTACCCCGGCGCCGCAGTGCTCGCAGTCCACGGCGCGGTCCAGTCCGGCGCCGCGGGCATCGTACGATTCATCGGCCCCGAAGGCGTTACCGCACAGGTGCTTACAGCTGTTCCCGAAGCGGTACCCGGCATCGGCCGGGTGCAGGCGTGGTTACTGGGCTCGGGTGTCGAGGATGACGAGGACCAGGACAAGGCTATCGACGAAGCACTGACCAGCGGTATGCCGTGCGTAGTTGACGCGGGCGCCCTTGAGGCGTGCGTCCGGCGGCGGCTCATCGGTGAACGCGCCACCAGCGCTGACCGGATGCTCCTCACACCACACGCGGGCGAGGTGGCGCGCATCATGGGCTGGCTTGGCCAGCCGACAGAACGTATGGATATCGAGTCCAGGCCACTGCATTACGGCCATGTGATCGCGAGCGCTCTCGATGTAACCGTGCTGGTTAAGGGGCCGACAACGATCATCGTCGACCCGTCGGGGTTCGCTGCCAGCCAGGCGGAGGCGCCGCCGTGGCTCGCGACCGCCGGGGCCGGTGACGTGCTCGCGGGTATTGCTGGCGCGCTGATGGCCGCCGACCTGTCCGCCCTCGATGCCGGGGAGGTTGCGGCGCATGTGCATGGCCGGGCGGCGATGGTTGCGCACCGAGCCCGGAACGGTGGACCACTGACCGCCAGCGCGGTTGCGGAGGCGACACCGGAGGTCATCGGCGCCTTGCTCTCGGCGTAGCCGTCCGGCCGGTGTTTTCCGCTGGCGCGAGCGCCTGCCTCGGAACCAGTTGCGCGACCGGCAGGCGACCGTGCCCGTTGCCGGTCTCGATGGTGAATTCGCAGAGGCCGAGCCAGCTGCCGTCGGTGGCGCGTGCCCAGCCTCGGAGTAGGCCAGGCACGGTGCCGGTGAGGTTGAGTCCGCCGGCCTTGATGCGCATGGCGACTTTGTTGCGTCCGAATCCGTTGGGTGCCTGGGTTGGGATGGCTTGTCCGAGGTCGATGAGGACGGGTTGTGGTGGGTCGACGGCGCGGCGGAGTGGCGGGGTGAACTGCTCCGGCCAATCCTCGAACATAGATTCGAATCATAGCGTGATCGAAACGGAATCGGTGGACGCGGTGATACAAGCTCCTGCCACGGCATTGCGGGCCGTAGCAGGAGATGTGTTACGACCAGCGAGAGAGGATCGCGGTGAGCGATTCGGAAACCTACTCGGCACCGCCGGACGACGCCGATCGGGCGCCAACAGACGATCAGGCGTCAGCATCTAATTCGACAGCTACGCCAATGGTGTGGCGGAGGATCGCCGAGTTAATGCAGCCAGTCCGCGTTCGCGGGCGGAGTGTTGTTGTGGTCCTTCGGAGGTTGCTCAAGGCCATCAGGTCAGAAGTTCGCCGAGGGTTCTCCATTGGGATGCTCATCGCCCGCCGATGGCAAGTGCCTGTGACCATCATTCTCGTAGTGGCTGCCGCCGCAGTCTTCTTGGTGTGGTTGTTGCGCTTCAAACATGTCAAGCCCGAGATCGTGCCTCCGTGGATCTCCGCAACGGGCAGTATCGCAACCTTCATCAGTGTTGCGGTGGCGGTGAGCACGTACCGTTCGCAGCGAAGGTCCACCATCGAAGACCAGGCATGTCAGGTACGCCTGCTTCGCACCCGGTTCATACCTGGTCCGACACGCAACGACAAGTTCACGTGGTGGATGGAAGTTACGAACCGCAGCGACGAGAGCGTCTACGACTTGAACATTATGGCGGTGAGGGCCAACGTCGAACGCGACCCCGGCACTGGTGTTCCTGTCTGGTTACGGTCTGTCGAATTCTCGGAACTGATCCCCGGTCTGATCACGAGCGCGCTACCGAAGAACTCCCAGATCAAGCCCAGCGAGACCTGGGAAACCCAGTGGGTCATAGACGACGAACAAGGCCGGCATCGTGGTCGATCGGTGGTTGCTTTCCAGATGACCGTGATGGATGCAAAAGGTCGGATTTGGCTGGTGTCCGACAACTATGAACCTGAGAAGATCACGCGCCGCGCTCGATCACGCAGCCGACAACTTCGAACGTGACTCGCCTTGGGCAGTTCTGGCGCGGAAGGTCAAGTACAGGCGAGTCACATCGCCTACGCAACGGCCAGCAACCTTCCAGCGTCCAACCTGCCATGAACGATTCCATCGACCGCGAGGCACTGCTCGGCGCCGGCCTAGACCCCGATGACCCAGAAGAATGGGCGAGCTAATGGCGAATACACGCGCTCCTGAGATGGCGAGCCACGCAACCCGACTGGCGTGACCAGACTGGCCGAGTACGTCCCGCCTCGCGATGACGCACTCGACCAGCCTCCGACTACCCGCCCCCGTTGGACCGCAACCGATCCAGCATCCGCCCCAGATCACCCGAGAACGCCCGAACCGGCTCCGCACCGGCCTCCGGTGTGGTCGACGGCTCCACGACGCGCCTGCGACGCAATCCAACCTTCCGGGGCTCGTGTGTTCGGTCCTTCGGGGCGAACAGCGAACGGGCCGCGGCTCGCTGCTCCGCAGTCGCCGGTGGCGCCGCAGCGAGAGCGGGCCGATACTCCGGCGCATATCCGGGCGCCTTGGCCGCGGCCTTGATCCGGGCCGTGACGTGTCCGGGCATGATCCAGTCCGTCGACTCCGCGTAGTGGGCGCGGATCGCAGTCAGGGCGGCGTCTCGGTCCCAGCGTGCGCGGTGCGCGGCGTCGAGCCACGACGACTGCATGATGCGGTCGATGTTGCGGTTGTCGTACGACTGGGCCACTTGCAGCAGCACCAGCACATCGTCCGGCGTCACGACGCGGCCTCGATCGCGGACTGTCCCCACCCGTCGAGCTGCGGCTGCGCGACGGTCTCGGGCATCGGGATTCCGGCGGCGGCGAGGATCCGCGGGTCTGGGTTCTCCTTCAGCGCTTCGGCTTTCGCGAACTTAATTTCAGCCGGGGTGAGAACGCGGCCCTGCGGCGCGCTGGCGGACCTGCCACCGTTCCGCGGGTTCTCGGCCGCCCGGCGGATCCAGTTGCGCCAGGTGGCGTTCCAGTCGGCGCGGCGTTCGTCTTTGGATCGCCAGTAGTCGCAGAACTTCCGGTGTTCGGCCTGGAGGTCGACGCCGGGGCATTCGGCCTTCATGGCGTCGATGACGGGCTGATCCGGCATCCAGTCGTTGGGGAGGGCGGTCGCGCGCTTTTTGCGCGGCTCTCTAACTACTTCGTTAGAAGTAGTTGGTACGGGACGGGTCGGGAGTTCAACGGGCGGAGCTTCGGTTTCGCTCGGCACGATGCTCAGCTTGGGCGAAGCATCTTGCTTCGTGTTCGGTTCGCTGTTCGCTTCGTCGATTTCGCCTCTGCGGGACTGTCCGGACCGCTTGCCACCTGCGCGTCCTGCTTCGCGGAGCTGTTCGCGGCGGGCCTCGACTTCGAGCTTGAGGGGGTTGTACTTCTTCCAGTTTACGAACTCGAAATCGCCGTTTGGACGTTCGATCCACAACCCGATTTCGACGAGTTCCCGAGCGATTTTCGGTCGGATTCCGAGCATTTTCAGCGCGTTTTTGGAGACGATTCCGTCGGTCAGCTGGTCGGCGCAGTAGCTCCCGGCGATGCACCAGGCGCCGATGGCGGCGTGGGAAGCGCGGAGCCTCTGTGGGCTGGACCAGAACTTGTCGTCGATCTTGAACCACGTCATCAGGCGGCGTTGCTTTCTACGAGGGGCTGGTTCGGTTCCAGCGGGATCGACTCGCGGACGCGGACCGTGGTGTAGGTGGTCCACTTGGTGTGCTCGGCGATCTCGCGGTCTGTCATTCCGACGGCGACCAGCTGGCGGACCAGTAGCCGTCGGTCTTTCGGGGTGAGCACTTCGGCGGGTAGGCGCCCGGCGAGCGCCTGGTTGTACGTGTGCTCCTGCTCAGGCCGGAGATGGTCGGGAATGAAGCTGAAGCTCATCGGACCGGCCTGAGGTTGCTGACTGCGTGGCCGAACGTGGGGAACGTCCGGCCACACCGGCGGCACTGCACGAACGGGTACGCCATCGCGGCCAACTCGTCGAGATGCCTTCGGCAGATGTAGGAGTCGGTGCGGAACGGCGGCGGTGCATCGCAGTCGTGCCGGGTGATCTCGTAGTCCGGTGGACACTCGCAGGCGGGCCGGGCGCGCAGCATCGTCCGGCCGACCTCGCAGCGGATGTGGATCCAGACTGCGAGGCCGGCGAGCGTCGACGGATTGGTCACGCGGCTGTCGCGACGTCCGCGTAATACGCGTCGCGGGAGGTTTCCCCACGACGCACAGAACGCGGGAGGTGCCCGATGTGGAAGCCGGGCGCCGCGACGCACTCGTACGCGCTCATACGCGTGCCGGGCACGATGTGGACAGCCTGCTTGGCCGCCTTGCGCGACCGGTACCGGCGCTTGCGGCAGGTGTTGCACCAGACCCAGTCGCGCCACTCGCCGCGACTCACGACGCGATCCGATCGAATCGCGCGACGAGCTTGTCGACGGCGGACCGGCCGAGGGCCTTCTCCACCTCAAGCTGACGCTCGACCGATGTTTCGAGGTACATCGCCGCGAAGAGTGATGCGTCGACCAGGACCCGTCCGTCGCGGAGTCCCTGCCGGTCGCGCCGTGCCTTCGTCGCGGTGGCGTGCGCGTCGCGGCACCATTGGCACGGCTGTTCGCGGCGCCGGTGGTGTCGGTGGTATCCGGCATCGGTGCCGCAGTTCATGTGGACGGTCGGTTTCATGCCGCGGCCTTGTCGATTTCAGCGACCTTGGTCTCCGCGTCGACGCGCACGATCGCGCACCAGTCGGGGCTGAGGGCACCGGCCTCTTTCCAGATGCCCTGGAGTTCTTCGCGCGTCGTGGCGGCGCTGACTCGGGCGCGCAGTTCCTCCGCGCGGGCCTCGATCTCGGCCTCCGTGGGGGCGCGCTTGCTCGCGACCACGTTGCGGGCACGGTCGGCGACAGTCGGCCGGTTGTTCTCCTGTGGAGGCGGCGGCGAATCCGCGGGCTTCGACTCGTCCTCCTGGTGCACGGGTCGCTCGACCTCGTCGATGCCCATCGACTTGGACTCCGGGAGGTCGGCCTGGACGTCCTTGGGCTCGTCGGTCTTGCCAGGGTGCACCAACGTTCCGCCGACCAGCTTGCTCAACTGGCCCTTGTTGTACAGCGACAGGCCGAACTGGTCGCCGAGCGCGATGGCGCACCGCTTCTTGGCCAGGCTGATCGCGGACTTCATCGCGAGGTCGTGGCCGTCGGCGCGCTTCTGGTTCGTCGCGTCGCCAGTCGATCCGTCCTCGAACCGGCAGACAACGTAGCCGTCGGGGTCGCGGACCGTGAGCCGCATCGTCGCCTTGTAGCAGACATCGAACCGGTTGTCCGGTCGAGTGCCGTCATTCTTGATGTGCGGCTGCTCGAAAACGAGGTCCAGCGAGAGGATTTCGTAGTCAAACCCTCCGAATCCGAAGATACGGGTGAGGTGCGCGAGGACGTCTTGCTGCGGCAGGTGACTGTTGCCCTTCCCATCGCGCATGACGCGTACGGGATTGATCGCTGCGAGCAGCTGGTCGACTTGTGCTGCTGTGAATGGCATGGGGCTGGTTCTCCTTTTGATGATGCCCGGCGCTGGTGGCGGCCAGCGCCGGACAGATTGAGGGTCAGGAAGCCTGTTGTACGGCGTCCCAGTCGATCGGCTTGCGGAACTTGTAAAGCGCCACACCGGTTTTCGTCGGCTGGCGGGTCGCGACGACCTGCTTGCCTTTCCCGCTGCCGACCACGGCGCGGCGAGCGTTGCCCATGACGCGCAGCAGCTTGGAGCGGGCGAGGTTCAGTGCCTCGTCGGCGGCGTCGACACCATGCACAGCGGCCTCGAATTCGCGGGCGAGGTCGACCGCGACAGGCCAGTCCTCGTCGCGCTCAATCTCCGGGTGCGCCCGGCGGATCGCGCCGTAGGTTTCGGGGTGGCCGTCGACGTCCGGCGGCTGGCCGTTGGGATCCATTGCGCTGCGGTGGAATTCGCGGCAGTGGTGTTCGATCTGGGCGGACAGCTCGCCGTCGTAGTCGACCAGGTAGTCGGTCTCGTCGTAGAACGGGCCAAGGCAGGTCACCCAGGTTCGGCGGATGCCGGACATGTGCATCTGCCACTGCACCTGGAGGAAGTACCCGAGCGGGATCTCTGCGGATCCGGCTGGACCCCATTGGTAGTCGCCGCGCCCGTCGGTCTTGGCCTCGATGCCGAATGCCTCGCCGGTGCGGGAGTCGATGCCGATGTCGTCCGGGTTCGCGGCTGCCCATTCCTCACAGCCGGGCCGCGAGAACGTCTTGGTACCTTGCCGTTTCAGCTCCACGTGGCGGCGAAAGAACCGGTCCAGGATCACCGGCTCGAAGTCGCGGCCACGGGCGATGGCTTCGTTCTCGCCGTCGGGCGGTACCTCACCGCGCAGCAGGTACCACTCCTTCGTCGGGGAGCTGTACTTGCTGGCACCGAAGATGCCGGGAATCTTCGACGCGGTAATCTTCCGCGCCCAGTCGCCGGTGCCTGGCTCGAGAGTCGCGACTTCGACCGGCGCGCTCATGCGATCACTCCGATCCACGCCAAGGCCACGATGCCGAGCGCGAGCACGACCGCGAAGGTGATCACACCGGCGGAGACCAGGCGGATGATGCTGGACTGCAACGGCTCTCGGTTCATCGTGCTCATGCGGCGGCCAGCTTCGCGGCCGAGGTAGCGCGGTCGAGTTCGTCGAGCGCTGCGTTCACCGCGGCGAGAGCTGTTCCGCCCTGCACCCGGAACACGGCGCACGATCCGGCGCGGCGTCCGACGATGTCCACAAATGACAGCGGCAGATAGACGGTGACCTCGAACTGCACGGTGCGAGCGAGGGTCCAGAACGGACTCCCCAGCACTTCAGGTACGGTGGAGTCGAGTTCTGCGATCGCAGCATCCAAGGTGCTATGGTTGTGTTGCATCTGGGGGCTGGTTCCTTTCGGGTGCGAGGCCGGCGCGTTTGTATCTCTTGGCGGAGAGGCGCCGGCCTTTTGATTTGTCAGGCTGCGGACGGTTCCCACGGGCTCGACTTCAGCCACTCGTCGATGTCAGCGACACGGACCCGCTTGCTACGGCCGTCGCCCCCAGGCGCGCACGCCGCGAGGTGACCCGCTGCGATCTGCCGATCGACGAACGCGTAGCTGAAGCCGGTGAGCAGAGCGGTCTCTCGGACCGTGAGCGCGAGTCGCTGGTTGAGTGGGACGACTGTTTCGTCGGCGGAATTGCCGGACATATCTGGTTCCTTTCGGGTGTTTGCGTGGCGGCGCAATCACGACTTGGTGCGCACAAGATCGTATGCGCAGTGCGCGCGCAGTGCAAGCCAGGGATAATCAGGCGTGTCGCAGCGCAGGGCTACTGCCAGGTAATAACTAGCACGCTATTGCGCCAAAATCCTGCGCGTCACTGCGCGTAACGCGCAGTAGACACCGCGCACTTCCGGCTGGACTTCGCACCGCTGCGCAGGCAACAATGTGTCGCATGACCGACCAATGGGAGTTGGGCCGCCGCATGGAGCAGGGCCGCTTAGCCGCGGGCCTGTCCAAACGCCAGGCGGCCAAACGGGCCGGAATCAGCGATGGACGATGGCGGCAGTTGGAGGCCGGAGTCGAAACGATTCGGGGCAAGACATTCCCCGTCAAAACGACGCCAGAGACGGTGGCGCGCATCGCCTCTGCGCTACAACAGCCAGTAGACGAGCTACTGGAAGTCGCTGGGTTCGATCCAGATAGCGTGGCCGACGTTGGGCCGTCCGGCCTCGGTGTGGAAGTAGTCGATGTCTCGGGTCTGCCGACTGCTGACGTCGAGAAAGTTCAGGCATTCGTCGAGTTCCTGAAGTCCCAGAACGACGCTCACGACTCCGCGTGAGTAAAGACCCAGTCAACCTGTCAGTGTGATCCAGTAACGTCTTGCTAGCCTCTGGCTATTACTCGGAGGTGGAGTACTAGTCTCCGCTTCGGGGGGATTGCTCCCGAGCGATATGCAAGGCGTTGGGAGGGATACCGCAGGTGATAGGGCTATGACTACCTCAGACGGGCGTGATCCGTTCGACGGCCCGGAAAATGATTACGACCCATTCGCCGACCTGGCTGGCCGCGCAGGCCTCAACGTCGGAATTACCGAGTTGCCAGGCAGCGATGCCTGGTGGCTGCATGACGATCAGACGATCTTGTTGGACAGCGGGCTCGACGACATCGAGCGGCGTGTGATGGCTGCGCACATGGCTGCGCATCTCGACTTGGGGCACAACCCCATCCCGACCGTGATGAACAAGATCACTGCGCGGGCTCACCGGCAGGAGGTCGAGGCGCAGCGCCTCACCGCGCAGCGGCTGATCCCCGTCCAGGCACTGATCTGGCTTCTCGACAATGTCTCCGTCTGTGCCGAGGAGGTCGCGCGCCAGCTGCGCGTCACCCTGCCGACACTGGCGAAGCGGATGCGGAATCTCACCCACGATGAGTGGGAAGAGATCCGGGCTGCGACCGACAACCGGCTGAAATGGCCGGAGAACGCCGAGGGCCGCACTCTCCGGTGTTCGATCCTGGGCAGCATCTTCACGTCGGCCCCTGACGTAGCCGACGCCGAGATAATCCAATAGCGACGGACCCCCAAACCCCTACGCCCGCAAAGTGTTCCGCGGGCGCAGGGGTGTTTGTCTTCAGGACGCGGACTGGAACAGCACGTTGCGCCAGTCGCCGGGTGCCGGGGCCGGTGCGATTTCGATGACCACAGCATCCGCGGAGTCCTCGTCGCCGACCGGATCCGGCGCCGCTGGCAACGCCAGCGCCTCCTCATCGTCGTAGCGGACATCGACCACGGCTGCGGTGATCAGGTCGTCCAGCTTCTCGAGGCCAGCCCGCTTCACACCCATGTCGGCGTGTGCGTAGATCCGTTGCGCCGCTGCGGAACTGTGGCCCATGATCGCCATCCGGACGTCCTCGGGGACACGGGCCTCGAGCAGCAGGGTCGCGGTGGTGTGCCGAGCCGCGTGCATGACGACATCCGGCGCACCGGCGCGGGCGAGGGCCGCCGCCCAGGCTGCGTCGTCGACATTTGGCCGGATCGGCTTGCCCTTGCTGTTCACCCACAGCAGCCCGTACTCGTTGGGCGCCATGTTCTCGATGTGCTCCCGCAACAGCGCCAGCAGCGGTCCCGGAATCGGCAGGGCGCGAACGGATTCGTTCGTCTTCGGCCGGACCAGGCACGACGCCTTGTATAGCGGCTTGATCTCGTAGTCGTCCGTGGCGTCGAATGCCTCGACCGGGTAGACGTCGCCTTCCGGTAGCGGCTCGCCCTTCTTCCGCTTCAACGGCAGCACCGCCAAGGCCCAGGAGAGGTCGAAGGTACCCGCCTCGAGGTCCACTCGGTCGCGGGTCAGGCCCAAGCACTCACCCTTGCGGACACCGGTCAGCAGAGCCATCGCCCAGCGCACCGCGAGCGGGTCGCCGGCCTCGCGTGATGTCTGGATCACGGCCTTCGCCTGGTCGGAGGTCAGCGACTTGCGCGACTTCTGAATGCGCCCCTTGCTACCGGACGGCAGCGTCTTTCGGGTTCCGGCATCCTGGCTGTTCGACCGGGCGCGTGGCTTGTTCACGAGTTCGACGACGTTGCGCCGCAACGCGAGGCCCGGCTCCTTCATGGCATCGGCGAGCGCGATATGGAGCACGTTGTACGCGATCTCGGCGGTCCGGGCCGATTTCCCGGTCTTCAGGATCTCCGCGAGCATGTAGCGGACGTGCTTGGGCTCGAGGTCGGTCAACTTGACCTTGCCGATGTGCGGGACGATGTTGCACCTGACCGCCGAGACGTAGCCCTTCCACGGATTGGGCCGCATCCGGGTCTTGGCGATGTTGTCCAGCCAGTAGCGCAACCACGCTTCGATCGTGGTCGTGTCCTTCTTCAAGGGCTCGCCGTTGGCGATCTTGGCGAGCAGTGCACGCTTCGCCGGAATCAGGTCGTTCTTGTTCTTCCGGCGGATGACGGTGTAGTCACGCTCGCCGTTGGGCTTGCGGTCGAGTTCCACCCGCCAGCACCAGAGGACGTATTCGACGGTTCGCTTCTCGCCGGTTTTCCGGTCGGTGACCGTCTTCTTGCGGGTCTCCTTGTAGGGCTTGCCTTCGCCGCGAATCTTGGGCACGGCCGTTCTCCGATCGCACGGGCTGCGCGTAGCAGCCACTCCTGCACTGGTGAGGTCGGAAACCGAACCAGCGAGGCACCCCGAAATGTGGGGTGCGTTATGCGATCAGCGAGAGAGGCTCCCATCCCATCCGAGACCACCGGAGTCGGGTGTAGTCGGTGTAGTCATTGGTGTAGTCATTGGCGTCCAATGAGGTACAACGGAGGCGATCGAGGTATGAGCTTCACCTGCCGGTAATCAAAGAACGTGCAGGCAAAAGCATACCAATATGCGTTTCCCAAGCTGAGAGTGCGGGTTCGATTCCCGTCACCGGCTCTCTCCCCAAAGGCCACTTGACCAGGTAATTTGCCTGCGTTCGCTCGGCCGGTACTGCGGGCTGTGCGAGGTCGGCGCCTCTTGACATCTGAGATCCTGTCGATCCAGCCTTGAGCCCCCACGGCGCCGAGGCCGGAATCATTCCCGTTGCTGCAGAAGGCGACTCCTAACCGACGGTGCAGACCCGCAGTCGATCGAATGTCCGGCGCGTATCCGTGGTCTTTGATGTCAGATGGACAGATTGCCACGGCGGAGGCGGTCGATCACGGTATTCGTCGACAACTCACTTCGTAGTTCTGGACGCTTCCAATAGAAGTGGATCAGGTGGTAGAGAAGAGCCGGGTCTATTCGGTAGAAATGCACATCGATGATCATTGCGCGTAGGTAGTTTCGACTCAGCTTCCGCACGATAACCGAGCTACGGAATGTGTGAAGCTCATCCGAAGCTGACGGTCGGATGATCAGTGCGGGATTGTTGTTGTTGGCGGAGGCATCGACAGTTTCGATCGCCGTCCAAGGCAGTCGCTGATGGACGGAGCCGTTGTCCATCTCGATACCTTCAGAGCTGATGACGAGTGGGGATTCTCTACGCAGGTTGGTGACGTGGTAAACGGCTAGCCAGACCATGACCGCAGACGTGACGATCAATACCACGCCGAATAGATAGTCACGTAATTGGACCGCGCCAGAACGATCGTCACGAAGGAATAGAGACAACGCGTAGGCGAGCAAGAACACAGTTCCCGAAACCAGCAGCGTCAAGAGAGATATCGTGAACGGCCGCGACATCGGCATGGTCAGTGCCCTGCCGGTACCGGTCTCTGTCACCTTCAATTTGGGCGGCAAGCTGGCCTGCCTGACATTTCGTGCTGCGGTGAAGGCGGCGACGAACCCGGCGGACACAGCCATCCCGCCCGCATGGAAAACGATCGACAGCGCGTCGGCCGCGGAGATCGCCCCGACCAGTTCGACCGCGAAGAAGATTGCAGCGAGCGAAAAGAACGGTATCGCGAAGTACACGACCGGTTTACGTGCGGGTTTTCCGAATCCGGTCGGCCAGTCCAGGAGAGCGATTCGGTCACGTGCCATGTCGTATCGTGCTTCCTACTCGAAGAGTTCCCGGACACCGGCACCTGCTTTGTCACCGACATACGCGCCTCCTGCGCCACCGAAATATCCTCCCGCTATCGCGCCGGCGACCGCAAGAACCGGGGCAGCGACTGGTGCCGCCGGGCCCGTCATGCCACCCACCGCCGCACCGGCCCAAGCCCCGCCAGCGGCCCCACCGACGCCTCCCAGAGCTCCTCCGGTCGCGTTGCCGGCGGCCTCGTAGATGCCCTTCCCATCGGTCAGGACATCGTCGACATTGGTGTAGATATTCAACCCCGCCGTCAGTGCAGGTCCACCGAATTTGGCGGTTTTCGCCAGTGCTTCGGCCCGAGAAGCAGCGCTGGCAGCATCGGTAGCGTGGTCCATCGACTCGACCACTGCTCGACCAGCACCCTGCTGCCCTGAGTCGAGAAGTGAGAACGCACGCGAAGACGCTTCCGCCGAACGTTGCGCCGATTGCGCTGCGTGTCCGGCCATGGTCTCTCCGGAGTGTTTGAATGCCTCGCCCAAGCCATCACCGGCGAGACCCGCGCCGGTGGCATACGGGTGCTGCTGCGCATTGCCTTGGGTCGACACCACAGCCTGACCCCATTGATTGGTCGACCACGATTTCACCGTGTCCCAAGCGTCCGCCCCAGGCGATCCGGCGGGCACCTTGCTCGGATCGTAGGTGAGCAACGAATCGTCGGGAAACTTGGTCATGATCAAGCCGTCGTGCGTGATCGTCTTAGCGATCCCGCCGTCGGGATACTTGGTCTCGATCGAGCCGTCGGCATTGAGTACGGAACGCAGACCATCCGAGTTGGTCATCTCGACCAGTTTCGGTTGCCCATCCGAGCCTGCGACGTAACGTTCGATCTCACGGAATCCGTCTGCACGTCGCCATTCCCGATCGAACGCGCCGTTTTGGCCTTCAATATCGGTGATCAGACCGCCGTTGGGGGCGGGATAGGACTCAGATACCCTGACACCCAATGAGCCGTCTTCGTTCACCGTGCGTGTGACCGAACGGCCGTTGCCCAGCGGGATCGTCTGCAGCCGTTGCTGTTTGCCGTCCGGTGTCGCCACCGTGGTATCGACGATCCCGGAACCGTCTGCCCGTGGCGTTGTTACCGTCGTGGTCGGTGGCTTCCCGTCAGTGCTGGATGTCGTGATCGCAGAACCATCCGGCTGCTGTACGGAAGTCGTGACAGTAAGGGTGCCGTCCGGATTCGGGGTGACCGTCTTCGTAGATCCATCCGGTTCGGTGACCGTGAACGGAACACCCTCCTGGAGCTTCATAGTTTCGCCGAGTATCGGCGGCAGCTCAGACGGCTTCGCTGTGTCCGGGTGTGTCAGACCGGGAAACATAGCGCGAATTGCCTTCGACGGGGCCTCCAAAAACATAATGCGGGAAACGTCGGTCTTGGCGGCGTCGATCGCCGTCTTCGCCGCAGTCGCGGTGTTGTCGGCGTGCTGGAGAGTGGTCACCATCGCTAATTGCTGCTGCGCGGCGTCGTACTCGATCTGGAGTATGGCCGCGGCGACGACACCAGGGTCGGCGTCGTTCTTCGGGTTGCGTCCGCCGGCCGCCTTGACCGCCTGGATCTTCGCGTTCGCGGACACAGTGCCGTTGTCGGCGATCTCGAACCCCATACCCTGGATGAGGCTGCGTTTGTCGATGACCTGTTGCCGCGCGTCGGTCAGCTCCGTGTAATAGCGGGTGCAGGCATTCCCCAGGCCATCGATCTTGCCCATAAGGTGGCTGCCGGCGGTCTTCTCGTTCACCACTCGCGTCGCGGCGGCATCGGCAGCGGCACCCTTCCATGACTCGGCGAGATCGTCCTGTGTGGTCAGCATCGACTGCAGTAGCTCGTCACCCTTGGTCACCAGATTGCCGAAGCTCGTGGCGTCGGAGCCCAACGCTTCCGGATCCCACTTCTCAACCTGAGAGATAAGCAGCGTCTGGCCGGGACTCACTTCAGCCCACCCATCGCCCGGAGCTGAGCGGCGAAGAACGTCTCTTCGACCTGGTAGGAGTCGCCCGTACCCTTGGCGATCTCAGCCATCTCGGAGGGCCGCGTCGCGAATGATGCGACAGCACTCTTGACCTGGTCACGGGCCGCATTGACGCTGCCGCTCAGTTCGGTGCCAGGGAACAGGTCACTCGCAGCGGCCCCCGCAACGCTGTCAGTCAGGCCCTTGATCTCTCCCGATAACCCATCCAGCCACTTTGCCCACGCTCGTAGAGCGTCCGGATCAACCTGCACGTGCTCCCCCCTCACAGACAGCCGGAACTATCAGTCCTGGAACAGAATTGATAGTACGCCGCTATAGGAGAGGGCGGTCACGGAGCAATCCGGCGCAACAGCTGTCGATGAGCTACGGAGCCCTGGTGATTATCGACAAGCCCGACGGGCAGCACATCAGTTTGAGTCAGGCTTGATGCGCCTGGCATCAATCACTGGTCTCACACACGGCAACCTCGAATCCGAGGGTGGTCAAGTCCAAGCGGGTGGTGTAACGGGGTGATTGCCGCGTGATCCTGTTCGGTCAGGCGGTCAGTGCTGGGGTGGTGTCCTCCTGTTCGGTGGGGTCGGTGAGGCCGCGGGAGCGGGCGAGGACGTCGAGGCCGAGGTA
>NZ_JARWOP010000208.1 GCF_029868745.1 Nocardia wallacei
TTCCCTTGTGCGCCAAGAGTTCCGGTACACCAGCTCGGTCTTCAACGTAGAGAAGAAATTCTCCATGAGCGCATTGTCGTAGCTGTCTCCGACCGAGCCCATCGACTGCGCAATCCCGTTGTCGGCCAACCGGTTCGCGAACCGAATAGCCGTGTAGGTCGAGCCGCGGTCGGAATGGTGAACCAGCTGCCCGGCACGCACGTCCCGCACCACACCGCATACTCGAGCGCCCCGAGTACCAGCTCGGTGTCGCAGCGGTCCGAGCATTTCCAGCCACGATCCGGTTGGAGAACGCGTCACGGACCGCCGCCAGCCAGAACACGCCCTCACCGGTCGGGATCCGCGTCGCGTCCGCCACCCACAACCGGTCCGGGACGTCCGCGGAGAAGTCGCGGTTGACCAGATCCGGTGCCGGCGTGGCCCGTCGGTCCTGCCGCGTCGACGGGATACGCCACTTGCGGCGCAGGAACGCGCCCTGCAACCCCGCGGCCCGCATCAGCCGTTCCACGCGTTTGCGGCCGACCGCGATGCCGCGGCGTCGCGTGCATCCGCGGCGATCCGTAGGTGCCGCCGGAACTGGTGTGGATATCGACGATCTCAGCCAGCAACTGTTCATCGGCCAGCCGACGCCGCGACGGGTTCTTCGCCTGCGCCAGCCATCCATAGAACGTGGACGACGCGATGCCCAGCACCCGCAATACGAGCTCGACCGAGTGCTGCGGGTGATCTTTCACGAACCGCACGATCACCTCCGGGTCTGGACGAGCTCCGACGCGAAATACGCACTCGCATCACGCAATACGGCGTTCACGCGTTCGAGTTCGGCGACCCGCTTGCGTAGTTGTTTGTTCTCTTCGGCCATGTCGGTCGTCGGCCGATCGCTACGCTCGCCGGCGTCCGCTTCGGCCTGGCGGATCCAGTTCCGCAGAGCCTCGTGATGCACCCCCAACTGCGCGGCCAGCTTCCGGATCGTCGGCTTCGGATCTGCATCCCGATACAACCTGACCGCCCGAGCCCTCAACTCGTCCGGATACTTCTTCGGTGCTGCCACTGATGAACTCCTTCCGGGCCCAATAGGACCACGTCAGAGCTCTCCGTGAAAGCGGGGGAACCTCAGGTACATCCCGTCGCGCTGGGGGCAGCGTACGGAGTTCCTTCGGCCTTGTCGCGCCGACGACGCCGTTGGCCGAGCTCGCAGTCGAAGTCGGCCTGGGTTGTTGTGCCGGCAGCTGCGGGTTTCGATGCCTGCACGCTCATCGACTCGGTGACATCACGAGCGAACCAGCCCGTGCTGGAACGAATTTCGCTTGCACATGCCAACGGGATTCCGCTTGCCTCCGCCTGCACGGGAACATTCTTCCTGGCCGAGGCAGGCGTGCTCGACGGCCGTCAAGCGACGACGACCTGGTGGCTCGGCCCTGATTTCCGGCGCCGGTATCCACGGGTCGACCTGGATGAGAGCCGCTTGCTCTGCCGTTCCGGCAGTGTTGTCACCGCTGCCGCCTCATTGGCGCACATCGACCTGGTCCTAGCACTGATCGCCGCCCAGAGCCCCGCACTGGCTGGCATGGTCTCGCGGTATTTCCTTCAATGGTGGGCGCAAAAGCCAGGCCGAGTTCGTTATCCCCGGAGTGATTGTGGGCGGTGATTCGCTGGTGGCCGACTTCGAGCGCTGGGTGCGTGACTACATCGCCGAACAGTTCAGTATCACTCAGGTCGCGCGGTCGCTCGGTGTCACTCTGCGGAGCCTTCAACGTGCGACCCATGCCGAAATCGGCATGTCGCCAAGGGATTTCGTCAACGAGGTCCGGCTCGAGCGTGCCACCCAACTCCTGCACTCCACGTCGTTCACCGTCGATGCGGTCGCGACCAGAGTGGGCTACCTCAACGCGGGCACGCTACGTTCGCTGTTCAGGCGACGCCGCGGCCGCACCACCGCGGACGTACGCGCCTCTCCGCTGGTTTGGGAGTGAGACCTTGCCCATCAATAGCCTCCGGTCTCGAGCCGGCGAATCGCGGATCAGGCTGCGGCGCCTGGGTGTGCTCTCGGAGGCGGGAGAGTTCGGCATCCCTGCCAACTTCCCACCCGTCCCGCACCGGGAATGCACTTTGCAGCGGTTTACACCCGGCTCGTGAGGAGCCGACACAGGGGTGGGTTCCGCAGCGACCGGGTCGACGATCCGATGGCACCTCGCCCCGGAGGCGCGGCCGGTGGTCCCAGTGTAGTGAGAGTGACGAGTTGCCCGCCGCCACCCGCGTCGAAGGCGGTCGGCCGCTAAATCTCACTACCGGGTGGCGCTCGCGCCAAGATGCGCACGGCGTGTTACATCGCACACTGTTTGATGCGGTTGCAGAAATATGTCTTCCATATAGTATGGAAGTCGTCTCATAGTGGGACGGTTCGGTGCGAGTCCGCTATGGCGGGCAACGGGTCCGGGGATGTTCGCCGACTCGACGCGCCAGCTGCTCGCCTATCGCTGGTCGCAGGAGGCCAGCGATAGGCCTGATCTGTCGGAGGACTGACGTGGACGCAGACACTAATCGCCGCATGACCAATGTCTTCAACAAGGTCATCGCCCCCCTGCAACGTATCGGCGTTGCCATCGGGCCCATGCAACTGCTCACGGTCACGGGACGTCGCAGTGGCCAACCGCGTACCTTCCCCATCGCCGTTATCGAGTTGGACGGCGGGCGCTACATCTTCCAGGCGTTTGCCAAAGCGGCATGGGTAGCGAACGCTCGAGGTGCGGAGCAGGCCGGCGACTGTGTGACCCTGCATCGGGGGCGGCGAGCGTCGACGGCCCGGCTGGTCGAAGTGCCGATCAGCGAGCGCCCGCCCCTGCTGCGTCAACTGATCCGAACAAACCCACGGTCCGGCGCGAACCGCCTGGTCACGAACGGCCTCGCAGATGCTCCGACCCCCGACGCCGTCGCAGCCGCGGCCGACAGAATCGCGGTCTTCCGAGTAGAGCCGGCCTGACAGGCGGCGCGTAAGGCTGTCGAACGACGAGGATAATCGCTCTCGCAGGTGGAGGCGCGGTCTGGGGGAGCGGAAGCCGCGTCCGTTGTCCACAAATCATGCTCCGGCCCTAGCCGCGGAACGGCGCCGAATGAACGATTCGGATGCGGCGAGCCGGAAAGGCCCTCGGACTATTGCCAGCCTCTGCGCGGCCACTTCTTTCGGCCGACATGGCCCGCCCTCGAGCTGCGCGTCCCCATGTTGGAACCGCGCAGCGTGACCCCGGGATATCACCCAACACCGGATAGGAAATCACCATGATCTTGATCATCGGAGCCACCGGCACAGTAGGACGACCGCTCGTCGGCATGCTCGACCGAGCAGGCGCCGACGTGTGTGCCATTACCCGCGACGCGAAGACCGCGCGCTTGCCCGCCGCCGTCGACATCGTCGAAGCCAATCCATCGCAAGCGGCGACATTGCGCGACGCCTTGCGTGATGTCACTGCCATATTCTTGAATCCACGGGCGATCGGCGAGGCGGCCGTAGAGCTGATGACCCTCGCGCGGGACCGGGGAGTGAAACGAGTAGTGACGATGTCGGCACTCAACGTCGAGTTCGATCTCGCACGGCAACCGTCGCGCCTGCGAGGGGAATACAACAAAGAAGTCGAGGCCGCCGCGATCGACTCCGGCCTCGAGTGGGTAGCGCTGCGGTCCGGCGCCTATGCGGTCAACCTGATCGCACTGTGGGCCGCGCAGATCCGGGCCGGCAATGTCGTCCGAGGCCCGTACGCGGAATCGGCTTGGGCGCCGATTCACGAACGCGATATCGCCGCGGTCGGCGCGCACGCCCTGCTTACCGACGACCTGGTCGGTCGACGGCCGGTGCTTACCGGACCGCAGTCCCTGACTCAGCCGCAAATGGTGGCCGCGATCGGAGCAGCGATCGGCCGACCTCTGCAGTTCGACGAGATCTCGCGCGAGGATGCCGCACAGGCAATGATCGGTGCTGGCATGCCGGCGCCGCTCGCCGAGGGCTTCCTCACGATGCAAGCCGAATCCTACGGGCAATCGGGTCTGGTCTCCGGCGAAGTCGAGGCGATCCTCGGTCGGCCCGGGGCCTCCTTTGCCGAGTGGGCTGCCGACCACGCCGACACGTTCCGCAGCTGATTGCGCCGATTATGTCGGCTGTGAGGTGGTGACACCCGTTCCGGCTCACTCATCTCCGCGGTATTGGCCGCTGGTGACCCGCCGTCAAGCTTTCCGAGTGTTCCTGCAACCGCAACGGATTCGTGCTCGCCCGGCCCGGGTTCGTGCCACTCGTATAGGGGATAGCTCTCACCTACCCACGGATGGTTCGATGCTGACGAAGTTGTGCAGCACCGACGCGCTTGAATCGGCATTGGGCTGGACATTGTGAGGAACCCGGTCCTATCCGGCGCAGATCGAGGGCTGTCACATCGACCGTCCTTCTGTCGCGCGTCTGAAACGTACTGGCTGGTAAAGGAGATCGCATTTTGGATCAGGCCGCGGACAGCGGTCGTTGTGAGAAAGGGTAGGACTGATGGCTGATAGCAACGAAGCAACAGGGGCCGGATCAAAAGGGGTAGATTTCGACCTTGTCTACGGCGGAGAGGTAGCCATCGAGGGTATGGCTTTCGATCGGATACCATGGGACATCGGCAGGCCGCAACCCTTGCTCGTGGAGTTTGAGAAATCCGGCAGCATCTCTGGCGAAGTGCTCGATATCGGTTGCGGGCCGGGCGATACCGCCACGTATTTGGCCGGTTTGGGATATCAGGTGACCGGCCTCGACATCGCGGCCTCTGCCGTCGACCAGGCCCGCAACCGCGCGGCCGAGCGGGGAGTATCCCTGTCCTTCGACACCGCCGACGCAACCGTCCTGGACGGATATGATGGCCGATTCGACACAGTTGTCAGCAGTCAGCTCTTTCATTGCTTGAATCCGGTGCAGCGTAGGGCGCATGTCACCGCGCTGGCTCGGGTACTCAAATCCGGCGGCCGATTGATTCAGTTCTCCGCGAACTTCGATAACCGCATCAAGCAATTCGGACTGTATTCCATCTCGGAGGAGGAATTGCGTGCGACGTTCGCGGCACCGGACTGGTCTATCATCGGGTTGCGGCCCGGTCATATGGAGGGCTTCAAACCGCCCGAGCTGTTGCTGAACCGGTTCGCAGAGCACGACTTCCATCCGGAATTCACCGAGGCGGGCCTGATGCTGATGCCCATCCTGGCGCTCGAAGCACAGCGAATCTGACGAATTGACCGACGCGGCCGATCGATCTGACAGATCGAATAAGACAGCCGCACGGGTATCCGCCGTACGCTGGCCGATGTTCACCATAGATCAGTCGGCCTGTCGTTGTGATCTACCGCTGCGGGCGCGGCGGTAGATCACAGCCGGGATCTAGGAACCTGGAAGTTGTTTGACGTATGGTTCCAAGCACACGCCCCGGGGCGACCGCGCGCAAGGCTCGTGGGAACGACTGTGGTGACATTCCTCGGCGACCGAAGTAACGTGCGGCACCTAGTCACGGGACACGAAATCCGTTGTCTGGCAATGCCCTTAAGATGATCCGCGTGGGTCAGGCATGTGCATGTCTGTCGCGCCACGACGCTGCGAACAACGACCGCGACGACTGCACACCATCGCGGACCGGCCGGCGGCCACGTCACTCCGATAGAACGGCCAACCCGCAATGAGCCGAGTCAGGCAGCGGCGCCGGCCCGGCGCACGACCGAGTTGTGCCACTTGATGGCGGCCCGCGCGGCGCCGCATCGAGCGGACTATCCCGTCGGTTGATAGACCCGGACCAGTCGACTTTCATGGAGACCGGGAGCCTGGCGGTGGAAATATCACCTTCCACACACTGGCAGCCGAAATTCCCCCCGGATAGTCGCACGTACTCGTCGACGTCGGGAATTCGGTTCACCTCGGAGACGGTACGATTCCGAAACGGAATGCACGGCCGTGAGCGTTTGCCATGTGGGGCAGACCTTTCGCTGGTTCGGCTCGGATCCGGCGATCGATGAGCCGGGCGGTTGTACCAGAACCCGGTCGAGGCTGGCTTCGGGGGAGTTCCCGATCGAGGGTTTCGGTGGTGGGGGACTGCGGTTGTGTCGTCGGAGTGTGCTGACGTGGCCAGCGGTTTCGACGTTGGGCTGGGAATGCTCGGTGCGCACAGTGTCGGTACGGAGGCTCGTTGCTTTGGCGCGACTGCGTCGTCACGAGCTGGCCGGGCGGAGTGCCCGGGAGGAAGGGCTCGCCGAGTCCTCTGGCGGGCCGTGCGATCTGAATGGCAGGGCCCGCCAGAGGCGTTAGTCAGCGGAGAGGGTCTCCGGGACCGGCATCGATGGTGGTTCGATAGACCATGGGGCGTGCGGTGACGTCCAGTTCAGGGTCGTCGTTCATCCGTTGGATCGTTTGCTGCCACTCCGGGTTGGTTCGAGCCGCATCCAGCGCGGTTCCGCTCTCCCATTCCGCCACGTTTATGAACGTCAACTCGGCCTTGTCGTTCACGGCTTGCAGCATCCTGGCGCGGATGAACCCGGGTGCCGACGTCATGCACCGGGCGTTGTCCTTCCATCTACTCAGAAATCGATCCTTCTGCGACATGGGTACCGAGAAGGCGTTGACGAGAGTGACGGGCTGGTCGGTAGCGGCCGTGGTATGGCCGACGGGAACAGTCATATTGTCATCTTAAATGACAATCAAATCGTCTGGCTAGTGCTGGTTGGATCGGTTGCTGGGGCCGTGTGATCTGGATCCTCGACTGTGTCGGCTGGGCGTGACGACAGCGTTGGGTCCATCCTCGATACCTGGAACGGTGCCTGTGTGGCATGCGGCGCGTGTCGTAGCGGCCCGGGCTGGGCGGCGGCCCGACTCCCGGGGCTTGCGGCGAACCAACAACTACCCTCGTCGGAAGGTACAAATCCCGTATTATATGAATTACAGACTGTTTAGGCGGCGGCTCCAGGCCACCGAGCGATACGGCTCGCAACGGACCGGTTGCCTCCTGTTCGTTGCGTGTGAACGCTGCGGACCACTCCCCACCTGAAGGAGATGTTCATGCCACACAGATCGCGTAGCCATCGTCACTGGCAGCGGGCGAGGCATCGGCCATGCGATCGCGCTACGTCTGGCCGCCGGCGGGGCGAAGGTTGTCATCAACTACAGGAACAACTCCGAGGCCGCGGAGCGGGTTGCTGCCGCGATAGACGCAGGCGGTGGCCAAGCCTTCGTCGTGCAGGCGGACGTGGCCGACGAGGCTCAGTTGAAGGCCCTGTTCGATGCGGCGGAACAGCGGTACGGCGGGCTGGATGTGTTTGTGCACAACGCCTATGGGCATGCTGTCGGCCCGATCTCGGCGGCAACCGATGAGGACTACGAACGCGCGTTCGCAACAAACGTGTGGGCGACTTTCGTCCCGTTCCGGGAAGTGGCGCGACGAATGCGTGACGGCGGCCGGATCGTGTACGTGTCCTCGGCAGCGACCCGCGCGAGTGATCCGTCCATGTCGTTGTACACGGCGAGTAAGGCGGCCGGGGAACAGCTGGTCCGCGCGTTCGCCCGCGAGGTGGGGCCGCGGGGGATCACCGTGAACAGTGTCTTGCCAGGGCCGACCAACACCGACGCGGTACAGGGTATCCGGGAGGTGCTGATGGAACGTGTAACCCGGACACCGCTGGGTCGACTGGGGGAACCCGACGACATTGCCGACGTCGTAGGCTTCTTGGCTTCTCGAGACGCTCGATGGCTGACCGGCCAGAGCGTGGTGGCCGACGGCGGCCTGACCGCCTGAACCCTGAAATCGCAACGGTGACGAATACGCCATCTGGCAGTGCACGGCACGCCGTCTGCATGGCAATCGGGTAACACCGAGCAACGCGCCATCATGAAGTACCGGACAATATCCTCGGCTGCGTTGCCGACCGTTCTGAACACATTCGTGACGTAGCGGCGTTCCGTCCGGGGCGCACGGCCGTCACAGCCGGGACAGCGTGGTTCCGGCGAACATCTTCGCCTTGGCGCCTCGTGGCTCGCAGGCATCAGCAGGTCGTTCAGTGGCGGGCGGAGGCCAGAGGTGCATTGTGGAGCTGCCGCCGGTGTCTGGGCAGCGGTCTGGTTTTCTGGATCCTCCCGACCCCCCGCTGGCCAGCTATTCGACGCGTGGGCTGTGCTCCGCTCTGCCGTGATGCCGGGTGGCCGTGGCCGCAGCAGCGAGCTCGGCGAAGGCGGTGGCGGCTGGCAATGGGTCCGGTGGGACGGCGAGTAAGATCGCCCTCTCGGTCGCGGGCTCGATCGGGATAGCATGCACATTCGCGCGATGCGCAGGTAGAGACAGCTCGGGGATGATGCTCACGCCGAGTCCCTCAGCGACCATCGCGAGGATGCTGTTCATATCGCGTACCCGATAGTGGCACCGCAAAATGACGTCGGCGTCGTCGGCCAGGGCCGTGATCAGCGGTTCGCAGCCACCGGTGGACATGATGAACGGATGGCGAGCCAGCTGCGTGACTGATATCGAGTGCTGGACACTCAGTTCGTGTTCGCTCGGCAGTACGGCCAGCAGGCGGTCGGTTGCGAGTAAGTGCGTGACCAAGCCGGGCGGTGTGCGGGTCACCGTGGCGATGTCGGCAGCTCCGGTCTGCAGCCATTCGACAGCCTCGTCGTCCGAGCCCTCCATCACGACCAGCTCAACTCGGGGATATGCCTGGCCGAACGTGCGCAGAAGCGGCGGTAGCAGGCGGGCGTTGGCGCTGGGGATAGCTCCGATGCGGAGGCTGCCACGGTTCTGACCTTTCGCGGCGGCGACGTCCTGCTCCAATGCCTCGATCTGGGTAAGGATGAGCGTCGCGCGCCGCAAGACAGCCCGACCAGCTGATGTGAGGCTTACGCTTCGGTGTGCCCTGACCAGCAGGGCAATCCCGAGCTCGTTCTCCAACCCCCGGAGTGCATGGCTGACAGCGGACTGCGTCGTGGTCAGCTGTTCGGCCGCCCGTGTCATATTGCCGGTACGAGCCACAGCCTGCAGGACCCGGAGCTGGGTGAACGTCACACGGCCGCCCTCAGTAGCCCCACGATCAGGGGATGCGGGAGATCCGGGCGTGACCGTGCCTGGGGAACGAACAAGGTAGCCATGTAGAACGGGTGCTCGGGCAGCTCGAGCACCCGTGCCTCGCCGTCTCCGTCCACACCGGCCACGCGAAAACCGGCGTCATGCAGAGCGCGCTGGTGCGCGGGATTGAGACCGAAGTTGCAGTAGTACTGTTCCTCGACCTCGCCTTGGCCGTATAAACCCGCGACGAGGGTTCCCGCGGTGAGGCTGACGGGCATGGTCTTGCCGGCAAGCGAACAGGTCAATTCCGAGACGAACAGGTGCGACGCGTAGGGGTCGTACTCGGCGTGCTGAGCGTCCTGAAAACCGAGCACGTGGCGGGCGTACTCGATCACCATGTGCTGGCAGCCGCCGCAGGTGCCCAGCGTGGGAACGCCGTGTTCGCGGCCGTACCGCAGCGCAGCGACAGTGCCGGCCACGCTCCGGTACGGGCTGCCCGGTGCGCACCACAGCACATCAGCGGCCTCGATGTCGGTGAGGTCGGCTTCCAGAGGCCCAGTCGCCAACCACCGGGCCTCTACGCCGACATCGAGTTGGGCGGCGGCGTGCTGGAGCGCCGCGTCGGTCGCCTGGTGTGGGGCGAACGAGGCGTCGTAATCGCCGACGATCGCAACCTGCAGTGCCTGTCCATAGGCTCACTATCCAACCGTCACGGCATGAACGCCAATGCGGAAAGACCTTGCCGCCATGAGGAAATTCTCATGACGTGGCGTACTCGATAGCCGTGGCATCGACCCAACGGACAGCCGGATCCAGGGCAACCGAACCGACTTCGCTATGGACAACCTGGGATCAGAGAACGACATTCTCGTGGCCGTAGAGGCCATAGCTCTCGACCTGGCCTCGTGACGCTCGACCTGGAGAGCGGGTGGCTCTGACGCGCCGCCGGGTCAGGGGGCCGAGCGGCGGCGGCGTTGCAGGCCGGGGTGCACGCCGGGGGGCAATCCGGCGTGTTCGGACAGTCGGCGCAGCTGGTAGATGAGGTGGGTGCGCTCGGCCTCATCGAGCGGCGCGAGGACCTCGTCCTCAATGGCTTGCACCTGTGCCGAGGCGGCGTCCAGTACCTGGTGTGCGTGATCGGTGAGGTGCACCGCGTGGGCGCGGCGGTCGGACGGGTGCGGACTGCGTATGACAAGTCCGCGTTCTTCCAGCTCGTCGACCAGCCCGACCATCGCGTTGCGATGGACATGCAGCAGATCGGCGAGCTCTTGCTGGCTGCGTCCGCCGGCGGCCGCGAGATGGCTCAGGATCCCGAAATGGGCAGGGGCGATCCCGATCGGCGCAAGGCCCGCGGAGAACCTGTGCGCAACATGATGGCCGATTTGAGAGAGCAGGAAGACTCCACGGTCATCCAGTGGCTGATTCGGCACACATCAAGGGTAGCAAAACAACTTGATTGTCATCTAAGGTGACAATATGACGAATCCTGCCAGCCTCACTCCGGCCGCTACCGGCCAGTCCGTGACGTTCCTCAACGTCTTCTCGTTGCCCGCTCCTCAGAAGGACCGATTCCTGAGCCACTGGAAAGGCACCGCCCGCTGCATGATGGCGGCGCCGGGCTTTGTTCGTGTGCGCATGCTCCAGGTGATGAGCGACCCTGCTGAGCTGACCTTTGTCATGGTGGGGGAGTGGGAAAGCGGTACTGCGCTGGACGCGGCGCGGACGAATGCCGACTGGCAGCAAGCGATTCAGCAGATGAACGACGATCCCGAGCTCGACCTCAGCGCCCGCCCCATGGTGTGTACCACCACTATCGACGCCGGACCCGCAGACGTGCTCGACTGAGCCGCTCGCGGCAGACGTCGTCGCGATCGCGGAGAGTCTGCGGCATATGGCCTTCCCTATACGACCCTTGTGTGACCGGGAACGGGGCGGTCGGCTCCCTCTCGGGAGTCATCTGCGGCGGACTGCTACGCCCGCCGTCGCGTCCTGGTGGTCGAGCCATGACACGGCGAAACGAATTGCGCCGTCCGACACGATGTCCGGCGTGGGCGCGGAGGCCGGCCCCTCGACCTGCCGGAGGCCGCGTGGGCATACATCAGAGATTGGGCGACACCCTTTGCGGCAGGGCTGAATAGAAGACGGCGGCATTTGCGTGCGTCGGAATTACAAGCGGGCGGCGGCGCAGTCCGAACTGTGGCCGTCAAGGACGACAACGATCCGCGACAGGCGGTGACTTGAGCGGGATGGGCGAAGCGCCGATCAGCGAGTCGGTGGCGCGGTCCTTCGTCGAGGTAACGGAGGGGCGAGTTCGTGGTTCACCAGGTTTGCTCGCGCCCTGTATATCCGGACGGGCGAATTCTCCGGCGAGTGTCGATAGTCCGTATCCGAATAACCTTCCCGCGCTGCGGGTTTGGGCGCTGTCGCGCCGCCGAGTCGTGTGAATTGGTGCCGGCCCCCGTTGAGACCGAGGGCCTACGTGAGCCTCCGGCAGCTCGGCGCACGCAGCGCTGGCCCGGGTGATGGGTGCGCCGAGGTAGGCCCAAATCCGGGGCCAGCCGAGGGTGGGCAGAGCAAGCGACACGAAGCCATCAGGCCGGATGCTTGGGGAGCGCGCTTGTGCAGCACCTGGTCGACGGCTCTGCAGCCTGCACGGCGACGGCTCGTCGTCGGCGCGGGCAGGTGTGGACGGGGTCGACTTGCCAGAGAGTTAGTTCTGAACTCATACTATATGAGTTAGATAGTACATGAGTTAGGGGCATAACATGGTGGCTGTCATCGACAAGGTTTCCCGACATGCGTGGTTCAAGTCGGCCATCGGGCCGGCGGGCTTCGCGAGCCTGGTATCGATCGGTCTCTTCGCTGGATTCATGGTTACTGTTCTCGTGCTGGAACTGTCGATGCGCAGCGCCGACGGAGTCGTTTACACCCACATCCGGCAGATCGAACTCATTGGCTTGGATGTGCTGGCGGGCCTGACACTGCTTCCGGCGATGGCGGCAACCATCGTGGTCGTCATCAGCCGGTTGCCGCTGCGCGGTGCCACGCGGTGGCTGCCGGTCGTCGCTCTCCTGCTCATGGTGGGCGTCCTGTCGATCAGCGCCATCGTCAACCTACCCATCAATGCCGACCAGCGGATGTGGGTCGCCGCGTCGCCGCCTGTCGACTGGGAGGCCGTGCGCGACCAATGGCAACTGGCGCACGTAGTACGAACGGTTCTGGCAGTCGCGGCCTTCGGTGGCCTCGGTCTGACAACAATCGACCTCCGCCGCCTTCGCTGACCGTGTCCGGCGCGAGCGCGACGGTGGACTGGCAACCACGGACTGGCAAACCCGATTCGATCGACGCGAAAGTTGATCGAGTCGCCAACGAACGACCCGACCAGTGCGTCGGAGATTTGCTCATCGATGCCGGACGCCGGGCGGTGACCAGTCGACGGAGTTCAAGCGCTCCTGGCTCCAGCGGCGGAACGAGTGCCGCACCAACGCGACCCGGCTATTCGTCGACATCCGAAAACTCCCGGGCCGGAGCAGCGCGAAGGCCAAGTAATACGGTGTTCAGATAATATACTTGGCAGATAGTCATCTAGCGTGCATACTGTGAGATGGGTTGTCGCCTGCGGAGACCGATTCGTGGCATGCGACAGCCAGACCTTCGTTCACATCCGGCCATTCCCGAAGCACCCGGCCACGCTCCCGCTCAGTCGTCGTGCAGCGTCCTGGCCGCCAGCGATGTCGAGCGGATCGCTACATCACGTCGGTATCTGCTCCGTCGTGCCACCGTTGCTACGCAAATGAATGTTTGAATAGAGGTACATGAATGCCTACCCGAGGCATTAGAAGGCCCACCAATTTCGACGCAAATCGGCGTCGCTTCCTGGCCCTCGGCGGCGGGCTCGCCGCATCCGTGGCACTCGCCGCGTGCTCGAATGATGGCGGCAGCGTCCGCGCCGATGCCTCGGCTGGCGGTGATCTGCGTTCCGTCATCCGCGGCCGAATGCTGCTGCCAGGTGATGACGGCTTCGATCAAGCGCGGATGCCGTTCAACCTGGCTGTCGACCAGTCGGTGACCGCCGTGGCCGAAGTGGCCGATGCCGCCGACGCAGCGGCGCTCGTCCGGTATGCCCGCGGGGCCCGCGCTGCGATATCGGTCCAACCCAGTGGCCATGGTGCCTCCGGAGGGACGAACGGCACGATTCTGGTGCGCACGAAGCGGCTCGACGAAGTACGTGTCGACGCCGTTGCCCGATCCGTACGTGTCGGTGCGGGTGCCTCCTGGGGGCAGCTGCAGGCAGCGGTAGCGCCGCATGGCCTGACCGGGTTGGCCGGCAGCACCCCGGCGGTCAGCGTGGCCGGCTATACGCTCGGGGCTGGAATGAGCTGGTTCGGCCGCAAACACGGGTGGGCTGCCGACAGCGTGACCGCGTTCGAGGTGGTCGACGCCGAAGGTAACGCGGTTCGCGTGACCGCTGACTCCGAGCCCGACCTGTTCTGGGCGCTGCGCGGCGGCGGTGGCGACTTCGCGCTGGTCACAGCAATGGAACTCGACCTCTACCCCGCGCCCGCGCTGTATGGCGGACGGATGCTGTGGCCTGTCGACCGGGCTCCGCAGGTGCTGGAAGCATTCCGGGCGGTTACCGCCGAAGCTGTCGACGAGCTGAGCGTCTGGTTCAACTTGCTCAAGCCTCCCGGCGCCGGCAGGCCGATGGTTGGCATCGACGCGGTGTACCTGGGTGAGGTCGCTGCGGGGGAGGGGCTGCTGAGACGGTTCGACGGCATCGGCGGCCGCATGTCCGACAACCGGCGTGCACTGCCGATTACCGAACTCGGCGCTATCGCAGCCGAGCCGACAACGCCGGGCCGGGCACAGGGCCACACACAACTGTTGACCCGACTGGACGACGACACGGTGCAGCAGCTGCTGGCCAAACCGATCGACCCACTACTTATCGTGCAAATCCGCCACCTCGGCGGAGCCTTCGCCGGCCCGTCCGACAGTCCGGCCGGTGCGGTCGCAGAGCCGTACCAGATCACCTTCCAAGGCCTCCCGACAACGCCGGACGCCGCAGCCGCCATCCGTGCCCGAGTGCAGGACTACCGCGCGGCACTGGGCCCGCGTCTCAGCAGCCGTACGCCGTTCACCTTCCTGGCGCCAGGACAATCGGCCGCCGATGCCTTCACACCCGATGCGCTCGCCCGGCTGCGCGGAATAAAACGCCGCGTCGATCCAAGCGGCGTGTTCCGCAGCAACTACTCCGTCCTCACCTGACAGCGCTGGCCTCAACGACGCTCGCCTCAACGGTTACGCCCACAAACGCATAGGAGACACCCATGGCACGCCACACCCGGAAAACCATCTGCCGGAGCCTGCTGACCATGGCAACGGCGATATTCGCCGCAACGACGGCAGCGGCAATCACGCCGCCCATCGTCGCGTCAGCCGCGCCACTCGATCGGACCGATAGCTATCTGGGCACCTGGAACTACGACCAACCCGCCGGTGACACCAATGTCGCGGTGATGAACCTTTTCGGGACGCCGGTACGGATACCGCAGATCGGCAACATTACCTTCGAGCGCGACGCTGGCGGCGGCGTCACGGGCCGGACCGACCAGGGATGTACCTGGCGGTTCGCGGTCCTGCCCGACCGGCTCGAACTGGCCTCCCGCGACCAATACTGCTTCAACAAGATCATCGGCTCCGGCTACAACATCGACACCTGGCAGGTGACGATGGACGGCGCCGGCCACATGCGGGAATCACTGCACGCCACCAGCTTCAACGGGGGAGTGGAATTCAGCTTCGGACTGACGGACGGCAAACGCACGAAGACCGGAACGGAGAGCCGGGCCGAAACGATGCGACGATTCGAGGGTCGGTGGACCTACGACCAACCCGACCCGCTGAAGGCCGTCAACATCCTGACCGCGTCGCCGATCACCAAAACTGGAACGGTGACCATCGCCCCCGGCGACGACGGAACCATCGTTGCGCGTACCGACAACGGCTGCGCCTGGACCTTGCATGCCGACGGTAATACCGCCGTCCTGGCGCCGTCGGTCCAACACTGCGGCGGCGAAACCATGACCTTCTGGACGATCGCGGCCGAGAACGAGCACCAATCCTCGGTCATGGCCGGCACCGACGCCAGCGGAACCCCTTACGTGCTGAATATCGGGTCGCTTTCGAGAAGCTGACCTCATGCGCGCGTCGAAATCCATCTACCGGCCCGTGTCCAGGTCGAGCCCGGGGCGCAGGCCACGACCGAGCCGCCGGGGCGGCAGATCTCCACGTATGCCGCCCCGGCTGTACTCGATTCTGCTGCAGCCCTCACACGGTGGCGTCGTTGAACCGTGCGAAGGCCGCGTTCGGTCCACTGCAATGGCAGGCGGGACTACCGGCTGCGGGCCGAACGCTGGAGTGTGGCAGCAG
The DNA here is from genome assembly GCF_029868745.1 of Nocardia wallacei. Lineage (GTDB taxonomy): Bacteria > Actinomycetota > Actinomycetes > Mycobacteriales > Mycobacteriaceae > Nocardia > Nocardia wallacei_B. The sequence goes on from NZ_JARWOP010000208.1 coordinate 15,477, forward strand.
TATTCGAGGTGAGCCGCGACATCGCACATCGCGATGCCGCGGCCCGCGTGCCAGAGTATCGCCAGTATCGATATCGTTCCAACTGGAACTGTGGGTATCAGTAACGGTCACAACGGGCCTCGGCCTGCCGGTGAGCTCGTACGGGGCCCGACGGTGCGTCGAGGCGGGCATCGACCAATGCTGCCGTGCGCCCGGTTCTGCTCTTCCGCGGCTGGTCGCCTGTTCGCTGATATCGACGGCGTTGCCGTCCCGGGTCTGTGCCAATGTTGCAGGACGCTGTCGCGTTCGATCCAGCGTCGATGCGGCTGAGATGAAACTGCCACGGCAGGTTCGTCCAGGAGTGCTGTAGGTCCCTTGGCAATTGCAAATGAAATCGCTCGGACAGCCTCCGGCGACCGAAGCGTCAGTCCGCAATATTCAACATGCGAATTCGATTCCCACCTTCCCCTGAACGAGTAACTCGGCCTCGAACTTCCCATGCGTGAAGTCCGTCTCTTGATTATTCGAGACGCCTGGACATTCCGGCAGGAATGCCTCTATCCTGGTGTCGCACGGTCGAACTGAGGCATATCGCTTCCACTCAGCGCCCCGGGGAGATGCGACTTGCGTCAAGACCGATAGTTGGGTGGCGCAAGGCATTGAGCTTGCTGTTGAGCTGACTGCCGCGCCGCATCATCTGCACGAAACTACACCGGACAGATTGCGGTCTGAATGTATAGATATTCCGCAACGCGGCGATGACCTAATACTCCCCAAGTCCACAGGTGATATGCGGATTCCAGGTTATGTTTAGTACGAATGCTGCAAGAAATGATCTCTCGGAGACGTCGGATCGAATCGATGACCGGCAACGGACGAGATCATCCCAAACCGTGGATACGCCCACAAGCCGATGGACCAACGTTTCGATGCGGACGCTCAACAGCGATAGGGATAGCTGGCGATGGAGCACGTGCTGTCCTGCCACACCATCGGTGACCGCATGATGCATCCGAGTGAGAAGTGCCAGTGATCCATCGCGCTGACCTTCGACGACACTGGAATCCCGCATTGGCCGGTCGCGCGCCAAACGGCTGCTGTACCACCACGACAGCATCTCCGACAATTCCGTGGCGCCGCCTGGCTGCACCAGCGCTCGGCGCGTGACGTGATGGGCGAGATCCACGTCTCTGTCGTACAGCCACACCGGTTGGCTTCGACCACCTACCGATAAGGGCCGCTTACGGAGGGTGACGTCTATTTAATTGTCCGACAAGAGTTCCGGTAGGTCTCGGCAGCGAAGTCGTCGCCGGCACCGCCGGGTGGGGTGAAGATCTGCACCGATCCGACATGCATCGGACGATGTTCTGCTTCGCCGAACAGAAACAACGCCTCCAGTGGAGACAGTAGATTCGCCACGGTCCCTCTTGTCATATCGCGAATAGCCACGCGTCGAAGACGACGTTGTCCAGACATAATGAGCATGAGAACCCTTGTGCACCAGTAGTTTACCGCGCCAACGCCGGACTGGCCACGTCGTGCGCGTGGATCGTGGCGTTGAGCACCACCCGGCTCATTGAGACCTGTTGTAGAGCGACTGTGCTCGGTGCACGGATGATCAATGCGGCAGGGGCGGCGGCCAATTCCCCTGCGGCACGGACGGTTTCGATCCGGAAGGAGCGAACACGGCAACGCCGGAAACGCAGCCGTCCTCGACGCCGCCGCCGGCTTCTTCCGGAATTCACCAGATCATCCCGGTGACGGAGTTATCTTCGGTGTCGGCCCAGGTCGCACACTCATCGCTTGCCATGCCGTTGGGGCACCACCTAGCGCTATCGGTCCGGCAGTTGCTCAGTCAGCCAGCTCAGCGCAGCCTCGCGGTACACGCGGTCGAACGGTACGGATTTCGGCAACCGGAGGCGATGGCCCTCCGGGGCCCGGCCGCTCATCCGGGCAGGGGTCGGGTGAGGACGGAAACTGCGGCGCGGCGCTATAAGGGTAGGGGGACGAGTTCGACCTATGGCATATGCGCTGTGCGTGCGGGGATTATCGAGCGGCGGGGGCAGAGTGTGAATCCGTCACATCGACGGACGCTCCGGCCCAGGGCCCGCTCCACCCCTCTGCGCGGCCGGCTGAGGGCTCGCTGCGCGCTGCCACTCGCAACCGGCACCGTCGTCGGCTGGGGCGCATACGGCGGCGCATTGTCGCCCGTTCCGCCCTGGCGGACAGGCTGACGGCGAGCCATCGCCCGACTGCGTTTGCGTCCGAGAAGGGCACGGTCAGCGACAGGAGTTACGCATGCTGGTAAGCACGGGAGGCGGCACAGCGAAATATGTCGCACAACCCGGTTGCCGATACGCTCGCACCGCCGCACTCAGGATTGTGCACTTCGAACGACCGGCAGCGCACCGCGATGCCGTCCCGCCATCGCAGCGTCACCTCGCGCGCGTGCCCGGTTGCTCGAATCACGATGAGCGCGGGGCGAAGTCCGGATGTCCTCGCCGAAACGATTGCCTCGGCGGAGACATGCCGTTGCAGACCAGCGTGGGAAGGGACTAACGATCATGACCGAAACCACACGAATCGCCGCACGACCCTTGATGGTTTCCGGTAAACCCGTGACCACGCCACTGAAGGACGTCCGCAACCTGTCGCGCAAGATGGTGGGCCACTTCGTCGACACTGTCGTGCCGTGCCGGACGATGCCCACCGACGCCGTGTCCGGCGACTTCACCTCCGCCACCCGGCTGTGCCTGGAACTGGCGGTCGCGATGTACGAGGGCAGCGACGTGCCGGAGAAGATCAGCCGCCTCGAGAACGCCGCGGCGGGGTGGGCACAGGAAGGCATCCCGCTGGGCACGATCCACCGTGCTGTGCACGAGGGCTTCCGGCTCGGCACCGACCTCGTCTACGCCAACGCCACACCCGCCGACTTCGAGGATGTCAAGCACGCCTCCCGACGCGTGCTCGACGTGCTGGAAACCATCACTGTCACCATCTCCGATGCCTACGTCAAAGAACAGCGCGCCGCGGTCGCCGAACATCATCACGCCGTCCATACCCTGACCACTGCTCTGCTGTCCGGCCATCCCACCTCCACCATGGCCCGCGAATGTGGAATCGAGATCGCCGACTCGTATCATGTGCTGGCCCTTTCGATTCCACCACATCCCGACGAACGCAACCCGGCCCTCAATCGCAGCGTCGTCGCGCGCCGCAAACTTCGTCGCGTCCAGTCAACACTCGCCACACACAGCAAAGGCAGCGCGCTTTCACTACTCAGCGTCGACGGCGGCACTGCCCTCGTCCCCACCACAGCCCTCGCCGACATCGACCTCGACATACTTGTCGACGCCCTGTCCGCTGCCGCACGGGTCCCGATCACCGCGGCCGTCGCCCATGGCGGTCCGGAAACGATCCCCGAAGCCACCAGCCAAGCTCATCAACTACTCGACACCGTCGAACACCTCCATGCCCGGCCCGGCCTGCATCGGATGCGCAATTTCGCCGCCGAGTACCAGATCACCCGCCCTGGCGCCGGCCGCGAAGCTCTCTGCGCTCTCCTCGCTCCGCTTGATGATCACCCCGAACTACTCGAAACCCTCGCCCGGTACATCGCCAACAACCTGAACCGTCGACGCAGCGCCCGCGATCTGCATGTACACACCAACACTGTCGACTACCGGCTCAAACGTATCGGCCGACTCACCGGCTGCGACCCCACCACCCCCATCGGCCTCTGGTCCCTCCGATCAGCGCTGTTGGTCCGGCCTACACCACCGACCCAGCGTCGACACTGATAGGACTCACTCCTCTACCGCGACCGTCCATCGGTGCCACATGTGACTCTCGGTCCGGCCGATCCCGCAAGAGTGCACAATTCGTCCACAACTGATACGCCACCGTCGGACCGACCCGTACCAGGCGGCGACTCGAGTTCGGCACGTGTTGTTGTGCCTCCAGGCCAGCTACGCCGGTAGCGGCAACGGCATTTGACGGCTGGGGTGCCGGGTCGCTGGTGCGGGCGGAATCGCCATGACGGGCGCTGTTTCGAACTCTGTCCCTGTGCTGGCGAGGCCATGAGATATCGGGTGACCGGTCTCCGACCCTGCGGCGTCACCCCGGTCACTGCGGGGCCCGTATGCGACGGCATTCGGATCTGAGGTACCGGCGCCTCCCCGCGATGGCGTTGGGTTCGTCAACTCGAGGGGTTACGTTGCGCGTCGGATCCGTGATAGCTGCGGAGGCGTGATCTGTTGCGGCGGTCGGCCGGCGTTGGCGGCTTCGCTGATATGGGTGCGTGCAACGAGCGCGGCGCGTAGCAGCCCTTGATCGGATACTCGGCTGGGATCGCATCCGGTCAATCTCGTGATGCGCTTGAGCCGGTAGTCGACGGTGTTGGCATGCAGGTGCAGGTCGCGAGCTGTGGATTGTCGGTCGAGGCCGTTGCCGAGGTGGGTTTCCAGAGTCTGTAGCAGTTCCGGGTGGTCCTCGAGCGGGGTCAACATGGCAACGAGAGAACTCAGGCCGGGCCCGGGCCGTGTGAGCTGGTACTCCAGTGCGACGTCAGCCATCCGGTAAACGCCGGCGGGGCGATGCAGCCGCTGGACGGTGTCGAGCAGGTCGTGCGCATGCTTCGCGGCTGTGGGGATGTCGTCACGGTCGGCGGTCACGGTGGCGGCGGTGATCGGGATCTGTCCCGCTCGGGAGAGTGTGGTGACGAGTTGGTCGAGATCGCTGTCGGCCAGGGCCGCCGGGATGAGCACTGTGCCACCGGTGATGTTCAGCAGTGCTAGTGTCTGCCCGCGGTGGCCGGTCGCGAGCGCGGATTGCACACGGCGGAGTTTGCGTCGGGCTACCACCTTGGGATCGAGGCCGGCCAGCTGTTCCTCAGGATGAGGGGGAAGCGCCATGGCCACGACGTGATAGGCGTCGACGACGTCGATACCGCATTCTCGGATCATGCTGGAGGTGGCGGCGTGTCCGCTCAGCAGCGCGGAGGTGAGCGTGTGTGCAGCTGTATGGTGTTCGGCGACGACAGCTCGCAGTTCCCGTACGTAGGCCCGCGACATCGTTGTGGTGATCACGCCGAGGATATCGAGCAGCTGGCGGCCGAGTCCTTTTACAGCCTCGAAGTCGTCCGGGGTGGCCTCGGCATGGGCTAGATCGGTACCGAGGCGAAATCCTTCGTGCACCGCGGCGTGAATGATGTCCAGGGGGATACCTTCACGCGCCCACTGCGCGGCCGCGTCCTCGAGCCAGGTGATCTTCGGTGGAACGTCACCGCTTTTGATGATCGCCAGTGCCAGTTCCAGACACTGGCGAGTGACCGATGTGATGTCGCCGTTCAGAAGCTCCGCCGGCAAGGTCCGGCATGGGGCGATATTGTCAGTGAATAGCGTTACCATTTGTCGGGACACGGCCCGGACATCGCGTAGCGATGATATTAGCTGCCGATTCGAAGAGTTCGAACCGGATTGTATCGATTGGGTAGCTGACACCGCCGAGTCCTTTCCGCCGATAAATTCCCTCTCTTGTCCTTCGCCCCCGGGTAGCGGTCACCGGTGCGCTCCTGAGGCGATCGCATCGGTTCACACCCTCGGGGCCTGGCTGAAGAGAGTCGGCCAACATTTTGAATAGTTGAAGACCCGCAAAGTTTTCCTCGTCGAGTCGAATTTGCAAGCTGATGCTATCCGCGGACTGGTCCGGATTCCGGCGTTGTGGCTGGGTTTGCTGCACAGGCTGAAACGCGGCGGCGACCCGAAATGGAACCGGGGAGTTGAGCACCATGAACGGTTTCGCCGCCGCGCAGAAGTTTTAGCTCGGCCTGTTACAGGCAGAAGCTCAGATCGCCCGAGCCGGTCGGCGCGGGAATGGGAACACACACTTCCACAGAGCCTGCGACCGGGGTGGCCGCGGGGGCGTCCGCCGCAGCCGTGCCTGCGCCGAGGGCGGTGGCCGACAGTGCGAACGCGACGACGGCTAGCGGGCGGATAATCCTTGAGTTCATACAGTCATCCTCGGTTGTGCTTGTGAAATGTCCCAGGTTCGGGACCGCTCAATCTGAACACGTCCCAGCATGTCATCGCCAGACATTCTCCAGAGTTTGTATTCCGAGGGCAGGTTCGTCCCGAAGGCTTCGGGACCATTCACAACAAGTCGGCGGCGCTCACAATGACTATGTCGTGATAATTCATAAGGATTCTGCGGGCTTGTTGTGATCCGAACCGCTGAACGAAATGCTCGGATGCCCGGCTGTAAAGCATTGACGACCATGTCATGACACTGAGGAAAACGAGGAGATTTGGGCTGGTGGCGGTCATAAACATTCTCCGAAGAAGTGTTTCGCTGCACTGTTGCCGCTACTTTGATCATGCAAAATTCCTCGTCCTCACGGCTGACATCTGCCGGACTCAGATACTCGGACATCGTTTTTCTGTAGGCGCTTTCAAATGCCTGGAGAACCTGTCCGTCCGACCGGCCCGGCTGTGCCGGCCTGGTGAAGGAGATTTATGTCCCCCGACACCGATACGACGCCAGACACCTCTCTGCGGAGGCTCTGGTCCGATCGGCTCGCGTCGATCACCCGCCACGATTTGCCAGCTTCTATTGTGGTGTTTCTCGTCGCCTTGCCGCTGTCGCTCGGCATCGCCATCGCCGCAGACGCTCCCGTCTCTGCCGGGCTGATCGCGGCCGCTGTGGGCGGTATCGTCGTCGGTCTCGTCGGTGGTTCCCCGCTACAGGTCAGTGGCCCAGCCGCCGGTCTCACCGTGGTCGTCGCCGAGACCATTCACCAGTTCGGCTGGAAGACAACCTGTTTCATCACCGTCGGGGCCGGGCTGCTGCAGATCGTGTTCGGGCTGAGCCGAATCGCGCGTGCCGCACTGGCGATCGCTCCCGTGGTCGTGCATGCCATGCTCGCCGGTATCGGTATCACTATCGCGCTGCAGCAGGTGCACGTGCTGCTGGGCGCCACCTCGTTCAGTTCGGCCTTCGAAAATCTCAGCGAGCTGCCCGGGCAGCTGTTCAACCTACGCGCCGACGACTTCGCCGTCGGCGTCATCGTCATCGGCGTCATCGTCGCCTGGCGCTGGGTGCCGGTGAGAGTGCGGCTGATCCCTGGCCCGCTGGTAGCGGTCGTACTGGGCACCGTGCTGTCGCTGGTGCTGCCCGGCGATCCGAGTCGCATCGAAATCGACGGGTCACTGTTCGACGCGATCGGCCTGCCCGGCCTGCCCAGCGGCGACTGGGCCGGCATCGTGCTGGCGATACTGACCGTCGCGCTGATCGCCAGCGTGGAGAGCCTGCTGTCGGCGGTCGCGGTGGACAAGTTGCACACCGGCGAGCGCACCGACTTCGATCGCGAGTTGATGGCGCAGGGTGCGGCCAACCTGGCCTCCGGCATGCTCGGCGGCCTGCCGGTGACGGGCGTGATCGTGCGCAGTTCCACCAACGTCGCCGCTGGGGCGCGCACCCCGGCCTCGGCGGTCTTGCACGGTGTGTGGATCCTGGTGTTCTCGATCGGGCTGGTCGGTGTCGTGCAGCAGGTGCCGAAGTCGGCGTTGGCGGGATTGCTCATCGTGGTGGGTGTGCAACTGGTGAAGTTGGCGCACATCCGGCTGGCCCACCGCACCGGCGATCTGGCGGTGTACGTGGTGACCATGGCGTGTGTCGTCTTCCTGAATCTGCTCGAGGGCGTGCTGATCGGCCTGGGGCTGGCGTTCGTGCTGCTGCTGTGGCGCGTGGTACGGGTGTCGGTGCACGCCGCCCCGGTGCCGGGGAGCGAGCGTTGGATCGTCGGTATCGACGGCACCTGCACCTTCCTGGCGCTGCCGAAGCTGACCAAGGAGCTGACCGAGGTGCCCAGCGGCGCCGATGTGCTGATCGAGCTGACCGTGGATTTCCTCGACCATGCCGCCTACGAGGCTCTCCACGACTGGGCGCGCCAGCACGAAAACACCGGGGGCACCGTCGAATTCGCCGAGATCGGCACCGCCCGAATGGCACATGCGCTGACCGGCCCGCCGATGCGCGGCCGGACACGCGGCATGCTGGACGGAGTGCTCGCTCCATGGCGCGACCGCAGCGACGACCCGCTCGCGGCCGGTGTGGCGTCGTATCACCGTAGCCACGCCCACGTGGTGCGGCCGCACCTGGATCAACTGCGCGAGCGGCAGGACCCGCATTCGCTGTTTTTGACCTGTGCGGATTCCCGCATCGTGCCGAATGTGATCACCAGCAGCGGCCCGGGTGATATGTTCACCGTCCGCAACGTCGGTAATCTGCGTCCCGCCGATGGGTCGGACGCGTCGCTCGAGGCGGCGTTGTCCTTCGCGGTGGACCACCTCGAGGTGCGCAACGTGGTGGTGTGCGGTCACTCCGCGTGCGGTGCGATGACGACATTGCTGGCCGGGACTTCAGCCGGGCCGGGCATGGACAACTGGCTCGCGCACGCCCGGCCGAGTCTGGACGCCTACTGTGCCGGGCACCCGGTCGCGACGGCCGCTGCGGCGGCGGGGTACGACGAGGCTGCGCAGCTTGCCATGGTGAACGTCGCTGTGCAGCTGGAGTCCCTGCACCGCCACCCGGTGATCCGCAGGGCAGTTGCCGAACGCGGTCTCACGCTGTCGGGCTTGTTCTTCGATATCGCATCAGCGTGTGTACTGGAAGTCACCGCTGAGGGTATCGGCGAAGTCGCCGACCCGGTTGGCACCGCGGTAACCGTCTGAGCCCGCTCGCGCGACCGGCTCGCTCCACCGACGTGTTCTGGTGTATCGCTCATGATTTGTCGAGGCGTTCGCGGACCGCCGAGAATATGGACGCGCAAGCCTCGATGAGGTCGCTCGGAGTCTGCTGCCGGCCGGTCATCAGCCAGTCGACGAGCAGGTGATTGACTCCACCGGCCAACACGACGGCCATCGATCGGATCTGCGGTGTTACCGGCTCAGCTCGGGAGGCTGCCCATGTGGCAACGATGATGTCCGTGAACTCGGCCAGCACCGCATGCCGGCGCTGTTCCATCGCCTCGGAGACACCCACGACTTCGATCAGATCCACCCGTGCCCGCCGGGGGTCGTCAGTGAGATAGCCGATGAAGGCTGCCAGGCCGGCGTGGGTGACGGCGTCGAGATCCGGCGCTGCGTCTTGTATGGCCGCGAGGACTGCCGAGCGCATGTCCTCGGCGAGACCGGCGTATACGGCGGCGAGGCAGTCCTCGCGGTCGGCAAAGGACTCGTAGAAGTACCGCTCGCTCAGGCCCGCCGCCCGACAGATCTGCTTGACCGGGCTACTCGCATACCCAGTCGTGCCGAACAGCTCCAACGCGGCGGCCAATATCGCGGCCCGGCGCTGGCGGACGCGCTCAGCGGGAGTGAGCCCGGCGTATCTCCGGCCTGTCGACGCGGTGCTGGAATCCCGGTTCATCGACCCCTTTCCTTCGTCGTTATGCCGTGCGATACTGAGGCACACATTTGACATGGTCTCGTGTCAAAAGCGGTGAAAGAGTGCCTGACCTGCAATGACAGTACGTATTTGCGGCCGACCGTTTGGGTCGGCGCCGCCGGTGGCATCGGCTGTGAAAAGGCCCCTGCACCACCGTGCGGGACGTGTGGGCCTTTGCCGATCGTGTTGCCGCGCAGGGACGGTGCAGCCGATCGGCCCGCAGGTGGGTTCGCTTCGGATGCCGATCCTGTGTCGATGTTCCTGCAGTCTCTGTCGCGATGCGCTACGGGCCCACGAGCCCGCCTGACCGACTTCCCGAAAGGACGCCTATGACCGCCAGTGAGTCGCTCGCCCCGCCACGGTCGGCCCCGGAAACCGAGGGCATCTACCTCATCGGTCCGCGCAGGCATCGGCCTGAGCCCGTTCCGCCGAAGATATTGTGGGAGCAGCGGTATCGCGCCGTGATGGAGATCCGTGCCGGACAGTCGCCGAGTGAGGTCGCCGCCCGGCACGGAGTGACGCGGCAAACAGTAGTCAAGTGGCTCAAACGGTACGAGAGCGACGGTCCGGACGGTTTGCACGATCAATCCCGGCGACCGCGTCACAGCCCCACCCGCATCGCCGCCGATATCGAAGCCACAATTTGCGACCTGCGCCGCGCACATCGCCGATGGAGCGCCCAGCGTATCCGCGACGAACTCGACCGCCACGGCGTCGTACCGGTGCCTTCGCGGATCACGGTGCACCGGATCCTGGTCCGCAACGAGTTGGTACAACGCAGGCACGCACTCGTGACAACCCGCCACCGATGAACCCACCGGCCCCGCCCGCCGCCGCGAGCACCTCATGTGGCAAATCCCCGAGTTCGGAGGGGCGGATCATGCGCATCGGTAAGCGCGAGTAACAGCGTGGCGCAGCATGTCTCGCAGCCAGGCCGCCGAATCGCCGGCATCTTCGATCTCCGCCCGGACCGGAACGTGGCCGCCGTGATCGCGGAGCCCGGTAGCCAGCCCCTCGGTGACCATGGCATGCACGTCGTGGAGCGGAACTCCGAGCCGCGCGCACCGCGCCGCGACGTCCTCCAGCCATCTCAGGGTCGTCCCGCCCGCGTCCTCGGCGGCGCCGACCAGAGCGAGTGCGACACCGAACCCCGCAGCCAAAGCCGAATCAGACGCCGCTTCGAAATCGTGCCGGCCAGACCGGCACAGTTCAGGGTCCGCACTCATGTGTACCGCCTCTCATCGCAGGTACGCCCTTGTTACGACCACCGTAAGCGTTACTGGTCGGTCGCCCATTCCGGGCGTCGAGTTTTGTGCTCGGACACAGCCGATCGTGTAACTACTTCTACCCGCACCCAATCCTGTCGAGATCCCTGAACAGCACGACATCGCATTGTTAGGTTAAATCCTCCCGTGGCCGGGTGACACGGGCGATGGAATGGAGTATCGACCATGACCGAGACCATTCGTACTGCAGAGCGACCAATGCTGGTATCGGGACGACCGGTCACCTCGCCGCTGAGCGATGTCCGCAGTCTGTCCCGGAAGATGGTGGGGCACTTCGTGGATACCGTCGTCGCGTGCCGGACGATGCCCACCGATGCCGTGTCCGGCGACTTCACCTCCGCCACCCGGCTGTGCCTGGAACTGGCCGTCGCGATGTACGAAGGCACCGACGTACCCGAGAAGATCAGAAGACTCGAAGACGCCGCCGCGGGATGGGCCCGCGAGGGCATCCCGCTGGGCACGATCCACCGCGCCGTGCACGAAGGGTTCCGGCTCGGCACCGACCTCGTCTACGCCCACGCCACCCCTGCCGACTTCGAGAGTGTCAAGCAGACAGCCCGACGCGTGCTCGACGTGCTGGAAACCATCACTGTCGCCATCTCCGATGCCTACGTCAAAGAACAGCGCGCCGCGGTCGCCGAACATCATCACGCCGTCCACACCCTCACCACCGCCCTGCTCTCCGGGCATCCCACCTCCACCATGGCCCGCGAATGCGGCATCGACATCGCCGACTCGTACCACGTAGTCGCCCTGTCCATCCCACCGCACCCGGACGAACACAACCCCAAGTTGGACGGCGACGTGGTCGCACGGCGCAAACTGCGGCGCATCCAGACCGCCCTGGCAACCCGGTGCGGGAACGGCGTGCTGTCACTACTGAGCGTCGACGGCGGCACCGTCCTCATCCCCACAACCACGATCACCGATACCGACCTCGACACCCTCATCGACACGCTGTCGACCGCCGCACTGGTTCACCTCACTGCCACCGTGGCCCACGCCGACCCTGAACGGATCCCGCAGGCCGCCGTCGAGGCCCATCAACTGCTCGACACCGTACAGCGTCTCCATGCGAGTCCCGGCCTGCACCGCATGGACAGCCTCGCCGCCGAATACCAAATCACCCGGCCCGGCCCCGCCCGCGAAGCCCTCGGCGCTCTGCTGGCCCCGCTCGACAACTACCCCGAACTACTCGAAACCCTGCGAACCCACCTCGCTAACGACCTCAACCGTCAACGAACTGCCCGCGACCTCCACCTACACGCCAACACCGTCGACTACCGGCTCAAACGCATCAGACAACTCACCGGCTGCGATCCCGCCAACCCCAACGGGCAGTGGTACCTGCAATCCGCGCTCATCGCCCACACCTACACCAATCAGACCCGCCGACCCACAACCACGAGGACCGCGCCTTCGTCTCAACGTCCCCGGCGGTAAACAGCGAGACTGTCGGAACAGCCGACTTGGGCTAACTGCCAGCGGCAGCTGGCTCTCGACGGCGGTACGACACGCGATGCTCTGAAGCTGGTACTGCTCGCCGACGCCGAACGCGCGCTGGTTGGAAGAAGGCTGGATGCGGAGCGGTATGACCGGAGTGGCGCTCTGCGGCGCTTCGGTCCCACGTGCGGCTATACAGACCCGCGCCTCATGTGCCGACATACGGCCACAACGAGCCAAAGCGATCGATAAGCGGCCATGAACGGACGTTGTGTATCGGCTTGCCTGTTGTGCTGAGACGCTGGCCGCCCTTCTTCCGCAAATCCGATGCGGCGTGTCCTAGGCGCGCGGCCGGTAGTCCCAGTCCAGTTCCCAGCACTGGACGTGACGGTACCCGACGACGGCGAGGGCTGCGCACCCGTCGGCGGATATTTCGACCGACTCGATGGCCTCGGTGCATTCGATCTCGGCGACCAGGCTGGCCGGTCGGCACGTGCCCACATCCGGATCTGCCGGGCGGATGCGGTGAGCAAGAGGCCGCCATCGGGGGTCAGTGCCAGGGACGTCACGTGCGCATCGGTTACCTGCACCACGACGACTTCGGGTGAGCCGGCGACTGCCAGCACGATGTCCCCGTCGTTGTCCCAGTTCCCCCTGGCGACGATGACCCGACCGTCGGCACTGGCCACGACGGGCCCGGCTCCGGTCGTCTCGACCCCGCCGGAGAAGAGATATGTCTCGCGCACCGTGGTGAGAGTGCGGGCGTCCAGGACACGGGTGCGCTCGTCGTCCTTCACCAGGACGGCGACGTGCCCCGACAGCACGACTCGCTCATCTGGGGGCACCGACCACCCCCATGTACGCCCTGGCCGGTCCGTCGGTTGCGCAGCACGCTGATGCCATTACGGCGCACGAACTCGAAGGCAGTGTTCTCGACCTTCAGCGCGGGTGGCTGCCGTCGACAATTCGACCTGCTCGCGGACAGTGCCCTCCGGTCGTGGGGTTGCCGAGTAGGCGCATAGACGGCGGAGTGCCCCCGATTTCGGGGGCGCGGAGCGATCGCTGCAGGTAGTGCGGTCATAGCGAAATGGTTCGACAGTGAAATAGCTAACACGATTTCATCAGGGATGCTGTTGTCCTGTGGCGAGATCGGTATCGGGGCGGGCGCTCTTACGAGGCCTCGTGCGAATGTATTGTGATTCGAAACAATACCTCCAGCCTCTCGGTTATTCTGTGGCGTCACGGCGGACTGACCCGCGTTTGGCCGTTGATTCGGGTGAATATCGTCGTCAAAGCGATATTCGAGCATGTGATCCCATGTTCTTGTCGGTAGGGTGAATGTCGAAACAGGTTAACCTGATTGTTGCGAGATGCAATTGCACTCGCTAAGAAGCGGATGCCCAGTATGTTTTCTTGCGTCGGTTCCACTCGCGCGTGCTCCGTCATGATCGGTGATGCGAAGCGAGAAGCGTGGTCGTACACTTGCTGTCGGAGCGGAACATGATGGAGGAATTGTTCCGAAATGGACGTCGTGGGGCGACGGAGGGGGCGGTTACAGTGCGAAATTCGATGCGACCCGTGCTGTCGTAAATTTATCCGGAAGAGCGTGCGAGACCTATTGCGGCGGTAGCCGAATTCGATCTCTCATCGCCTCCGTCCAGTAGATCGCAACAACGATGTTCGATCCCTATTTTTCTGTGTAGAGATTCAGGTCATACGCACATAGCTCGCTGGCAATGCTTTGTCGCCGTGACCAGGAAAGCGCGATAGGGGCGTTCGATGCCGAGCGATTATGTACCGACCACGACCACTCTGGTGGACACCATCCGGCACCGTGCCGACCGCACTCCCGACCGGCTGGCTATGCGCTTCGTGCGGCCTACCGCCGAAGACAGATTCGCCACTGAAGACCTCACCTACCAGCAGATCGACACGATCGCCCGCGCCGTCGCCGTGACGCTTGCCGCGGACTGCGCGGCTGGTGACCGCGTATTGCTGCTGTGCCCGCCGGGACTGGAGTACACGATGTACTTCTACGGTTGCCTCTACGCCGGACTCGTCCCGGTGCCCGCCTATCCGCCGGCGTCCAATCGGCATCTCTCGCGAGTCGAGACGATCGCCCGTTCCGCGCGGGCGAGCACGGTGCTGACCGCCGAGGGTGCGAACCGATTCGATCTGGCAAATATTCGCGGTAACGAAATACCCATATTGTCCGGGGCTACGTGGATCGAGGCGAGCAGGTCGGCTTTTGCGAATGCTCCGGACTCGTGGCGCCCACCGGATATCGATGGTGACACCACTGCGCTGCTGCAATACACCTCAGGGTCGACCTCTGCACCCAAAGGCGTCATTGTCAGCCACGCCAATCTGCTGAACAACGCGCGTCTCGCGGCCGGTGCTTTCGAAGTGACCGAGGAAACTGTCGGCGCCGGTTGGCTGCCGCCGTATCATGACATGGGCCTGCTCGGGGGATTGGTGTCGCCGATATACTCCGGAATCCCGGTGGTAGTGATCTCGCCGATGACTTTTATCCGCGATCCGCTGTACTGGCTGGAAGTCATTTCCCACGAACGCGCGACTTCCAGTGCAGGGCCGAACTTCGCGTATCAGATGTGCGTCGACCGCGCGGATCCGCAGCGGCTCGCCGAACTGGATCTGTCGTCGTGGAAGTACGCGTTGAACGGCTCCGAGCCTGTCCGCGCCGAAGTCCTCGACCGGTTTGCCGAAACTTTCCGGGACTGTGGGTTCCGCCGCTCTTCCTTCTACCCCTGCTATGGCCTCGCCGAGGCCACGCTGCTGGTCTCCGGTGCCCGATCCGCCCCCGATCCGGTAATCACGGAGGTCTCCGGCGACCAACTGGAACAGGGCTACATCGACACCGAGGGCGGCGGCAGGCGACTGCGGCTGGTCGGCTGCGGCCGGGTCGCCGAGGACACCGAGGTGGTGATCGTCGATCCTGCCGGCAACGCCGTGCTGCCCGAGGGTCGTGTCGGCGAGGTCTGGATTCGCGGGATAAGCGTCGCCGCTGGATATTTCGAGAACGAGACGGCGACTGCGGAAACCTTCGGCCGCTACACCGACACCGGCGCGGGCCCCTATCTGAGTCCGGGCGATCTCGGCTGCCTGGTCGACGGTGAATTGTTCATCGTCGGCCGCACCAAGGAAGCCATGAATTTCCGCGGCCGCAATGTGTATCCCCAGGATGTCGAGGCGGCGTCGGTACGCAGCCATCGGGGGCTGGCCGGCGCCCGCTGCGTGGTCTTCTCGGTCGACGTGGACGGCGCCGACGAATTGGTTGTGGTGCAACAGAAGCCGCGCCGGGCGAGCAAGGAGCTCCCCGACGCCGAGATCGTCAAGAGGATCCGGCGAGCGGTCTCCGAGGAGTTCCAGCTGTCCGCCTACGACGTGCTGCTGGTGCCGGCCCGCGCCATCCCGGTCACGTCCAGCGGCAAGCTCCAGCGCACGGAATGCCGGGTGCGCTACCTCGCCGGCGAGTACGGGGGCCGGCCCGCCACCGCCGAACCGGCACCCCATACCGAGCCGGAACCCGCTACCGCTCGGGCGATCACCGCCGACATCGCCCTCGGCCGCCGGGAGATCGAAGTCCTCTTGGTCGACCTGATCTGCCGGCACTCCGGGCTGGAGCCCGACGACATCGACCGACAGGAGCAATTCGCGAGCTACGGGTTGAGTTCCATCCAAGCCGTGCGGATCGCGGCCGACCTGTCGGAGACGCTGGGCGTCGACATCCCACCCACGCTGGCATGGGAGTACCCGAGTATCGACGCGGCGGCCGCGGCGTTGGCGCAGGCCGCGCCGGACGCCTCCGTCGCCGTCGAGCGTCCCGCCGCCGCCCCAGGCGAGCCGATCGCCGTCGTGGGCATCGGCTGCCGGTTCCCCGGCGCGGTCACCGGTCCCGACGAGTTCTGGGATCTGTTGGTGGCGGGGCGATCCGGCATCGAGACCGTGCCGGCCGACCGCTGGAGTGCCGACGAGTTCTACGACGCCGACCCGGATGCGCCCGGTCGCACGTACTCCCGGCACGGTGGGTTCCTGTCCGACGTGCGGGGATTCGACGCCGCGGTCTTCGGCATCTCGGCGCGCGAAGCGATCAGCATGGACCCGCAGCACAGATTGATGCTCGAGGTGGCGTGGGAGGCGCTCGAGCACGCGGGAATTGCGCCGGACTCGCTGCGCGGCTCGGCTACCGGAGTATTCGTGGGAATGTCCGGCGGCGACTACGAACGCCTCGCCGCGGCCGCACACGGCACCGCGGCCATCGACGCATATGTCGCCACCGGAAACGCCGGCAACTTCGGCGCCAACCGGCTGTCGTACGCGCTCGGGCTGGAGGGCCCGAGCTTGGTGGTGGATACCGCGTGTTCGTCCTCGCTGGTGGCCATCCACTTGGCCGCGCAGAGCCTGCGAACCGGCGAATCCACCCTGGCGCTCGTGGGCGGGGTGAATCTGCTGCTGTCCCCGGAGGTTACGGTCGCCTTGTCCAAAGGACGGATGCTCTCGGCAGCGGGGCAGTGCCGGACGTTCGACGCCGCCGCGGACGGTTATGTGCGCGGTGAGGGCTGCGGTGTCGTCGTGCTGCGGCGGCTGTCCGACGCGGTGGCCGCCGGGGACCGCATCCTCGGGGTCGTGCACGGGTCGGCCGTCAATCAGGACGGCCGCAGTTCCGGGTTGACCGCGCCCAGCGCGACCGCGCAACAGGCCGTGGTCCGGCAGGCCCTCGCGGCGGCGGGGATCCCACCGGAGCAGGTGGGCTACGTGGAGGCGCACGGCACCGGCACCCCGCTGGGCGACCCGATCGAGGTGCGCGCACTGGCCGCCGTGCTGGCCCCGGGACGTCCCGCCGGAACTCCGGTGCGGCTCGGGTCTGTCAAGACCAATATCGGCCACCTGGAGGCGGCCGCGGGTATCGCGGGTTTCATCAAAGCCGTGTTGACGGTGTCGCGAGGAATGATCCCGCCGCACTTGAACATTCGGGAACTGACTCCGCACATCGCCTGGGACCGGGTGCCTTTCGAGATACCGCGTTCGGTGACTGCGTGGGGTGGTGGTCCCCGGATCGCGGGTGTGTCGTCGTTCGGATTCGGTGGCACCAACGCGCACGTGGTCCTCGGTGGGCCATCCGCCGCCGTCGCTTCCGGGCAGGAGCCCGAACCGGTCGATGACGGTGCTGCTCCGGTCGTGGTGAAGGTGTCCGGCGCGGACACCGACGCAGTCGCTGCCGCGGCCGATCGGCTGGCGGAGTTCGTGGCTGCCGACCCGCGTCTACGACCGCACGATATAGCCTGGGCGGCCAATGTCGGCCGGGCGAATCAACCCTATCGGGCGAGCGTGGTCGCGGAGTCCCGTGCCGAACTTCATACAGGACTGCGAGAACTGGCGGCCGACAAAGGGGTCCATCAGCGTCGCCGAATCGGCGCGGCCCCGCGCGTCGCCTTCCTCGCACCCGGCCACGGCTCCCGGATCGCGGGCGCACTGGCCGGCGTCTACGGCACTGTCCCGGTCGTCACCGAGGTGATCGATGAACTCGGATCCGTCACGCAGCTCCCGCTGTCGGTGCTGGTCGACGGCGGGCCGCAGGCGGAGACGGAGCTGCTGCGCACGGAAGTGGCGCAACCGGCGCTGTACGCGCTGGCGGTGGCGCTGGGCGCTTGGTGGCGTTCGGTGGGCGTGGAGCCCGCGGTGATCACCGGGCACAGTGTCGGCGCCTACGCGGCCGCCGCACTGGCCGGGGTCTTCTCCATCGCCGACGGCGCCGAACTCATTCGGGTCCGCGCGCACGCGATGGGCCGGCTCGAGGTCGACGCCGCCATGGCCTCGATCGGCTGTGGCGCGGCCGAACTGGAAGCGCTGCCGCAACTGCGGTCCGGCGAGGTCACCGTCGCGGTGTTGAACAGCGCCTCCGACACCGTCGTCGCCGGGCCCGCCGAACTGGTGGACGCCCTGATCGCCATCATGACCGAACGCGGCGTCAAAGCCAAACGGCTGCCGGTGACGCAAGCCTTTCATTCCCCCGCTGTCGAACCCGTACTCGGCCCCCTGCGCGACGCCTTCGCGAGAGCCGAATTGACGCCTCCCACAATCGAGTTCGTCTCCGACACGACCGGCGTCGTCGTCACTGGGGAACTCGCCGACCCCGAATACTGGGTGACACACACCCGTCGGCCGGTCCGCTTCGGCGACGCCGTCACCGCCCTGCTGGACCGCGGCGTCGGCGCAGTGGTGGAACTGGGCCCGGGTGCGCTGCTGCCCCTGGTGATGAACCACCCGGACGCCGCGGACACCCTCTGCGTGGCCTCGGTGACGACCGCACGGCCCGCCCGCGCTCTCGCCGAGGCGCTCGCCCGCATCTGGCAGCGCGGCAGCGACATCGACTGGGCCGCAACGCAAGCTCGGCCACCACAGACGCCCGAGCTGCCGACCTACCCGTTCCAGCACACCCCGTATTGGATCACCGACGAACCCCCGCGCTCGCTGCCCGGCCCACGCCGACCGGCTGCGTCGCTCACGGTGCCCCTGACCGCCACGGAGGCAACGGGTTCCAGCGCCGTCTCCCGGACGGTGGAGGAGGAGGTCGAGGCATTACAGCGAGAACTGGCACGGCTGCTCGAACTACCCGCGGCCGATCGCATCGATCCCGACACCGGATTGTTCGAGCTGGGACTGACGTCGGCGATGGCGGTCGAGCTGATCACGAGCCTCCGTGAGACGCACACGATCCCGCTCCCGCCCACGGTCGTGTTCGAGCATCCGACGATCACCCGGCTCGCCGAGTACCTCAGTCGCGGCGGTGCCGAGCAGGTCACCACCTCCCGCCGCGTCGCCGAGACCGCCGAGCCGATCGCCATCGTCGGCATGGCCTGCCGCTTCCCCGGCGGCGCCGACGACCTCGGCAGCTTCTGGGATCTGCTGGTCACCGGGCGCGACGGCACCGGACCGGTGCCTGCGGGCCGCGAGTCGCTGGTCATCGACGAATTGCGCGGCTTCCGTGGGGGTTTCCTCGACGGCCCGGTGGCCGAGTTCGACGCCGAGGCCTTCGGCATCGCGCCGCGTGAGGCACGGGCCATGGACCCGCAGCAACGGCTGCTGCTCGAGGTCGTGTGGGAAGCCCTCGACGACGCCGGGATTCCACGCGACAGCCTCGACGGCGCCGCCGGCTCGGTCCACATCGGTATGAACACCACCGACTACCTGCAACTGCTGGCCGCGGGCGGCACCTCGCCGCTGGACCCGTACTTCGCGACCGGCAACACCTTCAGCGTCGCCGCCGGGCGCGTGTCGTATCTGCTCGGCCTGCGCGGCCCCAGCGTGGCCGTCGACACCGCGTGCTCGTCGTCGCTGGTGGCCACCGACCACGCGCTGCGCGACCTGCGGTCGGGAGTGTCGGACATCGCCCTGGTGGGCGGGGTCAACCTGATGATGTCCCCGGCGACCATCCTGAGCCTGTCGAGTATGGGGGCACTGGCCGCCGACGGCCGCTGCAAGACCTTCGACTCCACCGCCGACGGATACGGACGCGGCGAGGGCTGCGGCGTTCTGGTGCTCAAGCGCCTCTCCGACGCCCAGCGCGACGGCGACCGTGTCTGGGCGCTCATCCGCGGCTCGGCGGTGAACCAGGACGGCCGCAGCGCGGGCCTCACCGTCCCCAGCGGCACCGCGCAGGCGGCGGTCATCGCCGACGCATTGCGGGCGTCCGGTGTCGAGGCCCCATCGATGGGTTATGTCGAGGCACACGGCACCGGCACTCCACTCGGCGACCCTATCGAATTGTCCTCGCTGGTCAGCGTTCTGCGGCCGGATCCCGCGGCCACCGATCCGCTGGTCGTCGGTTCGGCCAAGACCAATGTCGGTCACCTCGAGGCCGCCGCGGGAATCTGCGGGCTGATCAAGGTCGCGCTGTCACTGCACCACCGCACCATCCCGCCGCACCTGCACTACGAGACGCCCAACCCGCGCATTCCATGGTCCGACACTCCGGTTGTGGTGCCGACCGCGGCTATCGAATGGCCTGACCACGGCGCGGGACTACTCGGCGGTGTCAGCTCGTTCGGGTTCAGCGGCACCAACGCGCACGTCATCCTGCAGGAGGCACCCAGGACACCGCCGACCGAGCCCGCCCCGGCGGCGGACGACCCTCGGCTGCTGACAGTCTCCGGCGCACACCCGCAGGCCGTGCGTGAGAACGCCGCCGCGCTGGCCACACTCGTCACCGCCGACGAGCGGCTGACCGTGCGCGACCTCGCAGGCACCCTCGCCCGGCACCGGACCCTGCAGCCCTACCGGCACAGCCTCGTCGCCGGGTCCCGTGCCGAGCTGACGGCGGCCCTGGAACGGCTCGCCACCGACGCGGCGACGCCGGTGCGGCGGGCCGCCGCCCGGACCCGAGCCGGCCTGGTCTTCGTGTACTCCGGTCAGGGCGGTCAGTGGGCCGGGCTGGGACGCGCGCTGCTGTCCGAACCGCTGCTGCGCGACTCGCTCGCCGAATGCGATCGGGTGGTGCGCGCGACCGCGGGCTGGTCGCTGCTCACGGAACTCCAACGCGCCGAAGGTGACTCGCGGCTGCCGGACACCCGATACGCGCAACCGGTGATCTGTGCGGTACAGATCGCACTGACCGACCTGTGGGCGCGCTGGGGGGTCCGCCCAGGCACGGTCATCGGGCACAGTGTCGGCGAGATCGCCGCCGCATACGCCGCCGGGACCCTGGCCCGGGACGACGCGCTGCGCTTGGCGGTCCGCCGTGGCGCGGCGATGGCGGATGCGCGGGGCCGGGGCGCGATGGCGGCGCTCGGCCTGCCCGAGTCCCGGATACGGCAACTGGTCGACGGATACCGCGCAGTGCACGGCGACGGGGACGGACTCTGCCTGGCCGCGCTCAACGGGCCCGCGGCTGTCGTGGTCGCCGGCGCGCGGGAAGCCGTTGCCGCCATGGTCGAGTCCGCCCGCGCCGAGGGTGCCCGGACCCGAGTGATTCAGCAGGACTACGCCTTCCACAGCCCGCAGGTCGAGGCCGCGCGCACGGTGGTCGCCGAGTACTTGGCGCATGTCGACCTGCGGCCGCCATCGATCCGGTTCGTGTCCACCGTGACCGGTGCGCTCGTCGCCGACGAGCTGACCGACCCCGCCTACTGGGCCGACGCCGTGGTGCGTCCGGTCCTGTTCGGGTCCGCGGTGCGCTGTGCGGCCGAGTCGGGGGCGCACAGCATGGTCGAAATCGGGCCCGACCTCACCCTCGCCGGTGCGGGCGGGCAGACCCTCTGCGAGACACCGCTGCCGTACCTGCCGTCCATGGTCCGCGACCGACCCGTGCTCGACACCGTGCTGGCCGCGGCTGGCCGGCTCGTGGACGAGGGCTTCGGGGTGTCGCTCGCGGCCCTTCATCCCGATCACACGTACCGGCGCGTGGAACTGCCCAACTATCGCTGGCAGCGCCAGGAACACTGGCTGCCCGGCAGGGCGCAGCGGCCCACGCCCGCGCCGGAGACAGCAGTCAGTGACCTCTACGACATCGATTGGCGGACAAATGAACCGGCTGCCGAAACGGCCTCGCCCGTAGGTCACTGGGTCGTCGTCGCCGACGACTCCGAACTCGCGGGAGAACTGACCGCCCGGCTACGCTCCCGCGGCGGCAACGCCGTAACCGTATCCCCGGAATTCGCCCGCACAGCCGACTCCGACAGCTGGCACGAGCTACTCGCCACACTCGCCCCAACCAACGAAAACATCGACAGCACAACGAATTCCGGCGAAACAAGTGCAAACGGGGTCGGCGGCATGCGGGGGAGCGCGGACATCGGCGTCGTGCACCTCGCGGCGACCGAGGCCGTCGCGGCGAACGACGACCGAGACGCCGAAACCCACGACCCGGACCGGGTGGCCGCCCAGATCGACACCGCGGCGGGGACGCTGCTCGGCGTAGTGCAGGCGTGGATCGCCGCGGGCCGGGGCGGGCGGGTGTATACCGTGACCCGAGGTGCCGTGCCGGTCGGCAGGCAGCGGGTGATGCTCGCGCAGGCGCCCCTGTGGGGGCTCGGCCGGGTGGTCGGACTCGAGCATCCCAGTCTCTGGGGCGGCGCCATCGATCTGGATCCGGCCGCGACCGATGCCGGGTGGGACGCCGACGCCATCATCACACGGATCACGGCCGCCGACGACGAGGACCAGATCGCGTTCCGTGCGCAGCGGCGGTTGGTGCCGCGACTGCGCACTGTCGCCGACATCCGGTCGGCTACAGCCGTTCTCGACCCCGACGCGGCCTACCTGATCACCGGCGGCCGCGGGTCGCTCGGGCTGCGCCTGGCGGCGTGGCTGGCCCGCCGCGGCGCCCGGCACCTGATCCTGCTCGGCCGCACCCGGCTCGACCGGGCGCCTCAGGCAACACAGGAAGCCGTTGCCGCACTGCGCTCCTCGGGCGTGGCCGTATACACGCCCGATGTCGACGTGGCAGACCATACCGGCATGATCGAGCTGTTCGAGAAGACGACGGCCGCCTGGCCGGAGATCCGCGGCGTGATCCACGCCGCCGGTGCGCTCGACGCCGCGTCCGTCGCGGACATGTCGATGGCACAGTTCACCCGGGTGCTGCGGGGCAAGGTCGGTGGCGGCCTGGTGCTGGATTCGCTGCCGACGCTGGCCCGGGTCGAGTTCTTCGTGCTGTTCTCCTCGGCCGCGGCCGTCTGGGGTTCGGCACTTGCCGGACATTACTGCGCGGCCAACCACTTCCTGGACATGCTCGCCTGGGACCGCCGGTCTCGGGGCCTACCGGCGCTGTCGGTGGATTGGGGCTGGTGGCAGGACAGCGCGATGGCGGCCGGCCACGGCGACTACTTCGCCTCGATGGGCATGGCCGAACTGCCGGCCGAGACCGCGCTGGCCGTGCTCGACGCGACTATGCACACCGACCGCGCACAGGTGGTGGCGGCCCCGGTGGACTGGCGGCGATTCGTGCCGGTGATGGAGGCCAAACGTCGTCGCCCGATGCTCGCCGACCTGGCGCGGACAGCCGAGCCGATCGATGGCGCCGCCGCCGAGCATTTCCTCGGCCGGCTGCGCGCGCTGCCCGCGGCGGGGCGCGAGCGAGTCGTGCAGGACGCCGTGCAAAGGGAGGTGGCAGTGGTGCTGGGCCGGTCGGCGCAATCGCGCTTGGATCCGCGCCAGGGCTTCTTCGAGTCCGGGCTGGACTCGATCACCTCCGTCGAACTGAAAGGCCGACTCGGCACCCTGGTGGGACAACCGATTCCGGTCACGACAATTTTCGAACACTCGACGGTCGCCGACCTGAGCGCGCACCTGTTGGCCGTGCTCGACCTGACCGGCACCGAAAAGCCCGCCGCAACAAGCGGAGCCTCACCGTCGGACGCCGAGACGGACCTGCTCGAGCTCACTGAGATCGAACTGCTCCAGCTGCTCGACCAGGAACTGAACACCGGGAGGATCGATGACAAGCACTGATGAACACAGGGACACCGGAGTGCCGGACCGCGAGGCCATCCTGCGCCGCGCGCTGCTCGAGGTGCGCACCGCCCGTGACGAGGCGGCCAGGATGCGCAACACGCTGAACGAACCGATCGCGGTGATCGGCGTCGGATGCCGGTTCCCGGGCGGTGTGTCCGGTATCGAGGACTACTGGAACCTGCTGGTGTACGGGCGTTCCGGGATCATCGACACGCCGCGCGACCGGTGGGACGTGGACGCGTTCTACGACGCCGACCCCGACGTCCCCGGCCGCACCTACTCCCGGCACGGCGGATTTCTGTCCGACGTCCGCGGATTCGACGCCGCGATCTTCGGGATCTCGCCCCGCGAGGCGATCAGCATCGACCCGCAGCACCGGCTGGTGCTCGAAGTCGCTTGGGAGGCACTGGAACACGCCGCGATCGCGCCGGATTCGCTGCGCGGCAGCGCGACCGGTGTATTCGTCGGCATGGGCGGCGGCGACTACGAACGGCTGGGCGCGGCGGCGCACGGCGTGGAGTCCATCGATGCCTACGTGGCCACCGGCAACGCCGCCAACTTCGGCGCCAACCGGCTGTCGTACGTGCTGGGACTCGAGGGACCAAGCCTCGTTGTCGACACGGCGTGCTCGTCGTCGCTGGTGGCGTTGCATCTGGCGGCGCAGAGCCTGCGGGCCGGGGAATGCGACCTGGCGCTGGCCGGCGGAGTGAACCTGCTGTTGTCTCCAGAGGTGACAGTCGCGCTGTCCAAGGGACGCATGCTGTCGCCGAGCGGACAGTGCCGCACCTTCGACGCCGACGCCGACGGGTACGTGCGCGGCGAGGGCTGCGGTGTGGTGGTGCTGCGCACGCTCTCCGCGGCCCTGGCCGCGGGCGACGACGTGCTGTGCGTCATTCGGGGGAGCGCCGTCAACCAGGACGGGCACACCTCCGGGCTGACCGTCCCCCGGGGTGCGGCGCAGCGGGCGGTCGTCCGCCGGGCCCTCGCAGCCGCGCGCGTGGCGCCCGAGGAGATCGGTTATGTGGAGACGCACGGAACCGGCACACCGCTGGGCGACCCTATCGAAGTCCGCGCGCTGGCAGCCGAATTGGGCGCACAGCGCGGGGTGGACCGGCCGCTGCGGCTCGGCTCGGTGAAGACCAACATCGGGCATCTCGAAGCGGCCGCGGGCATCGCCGGGTTCATCAAGGCCGCGCTGGTGGTCGCGCGCGGCACCATTCCGCCGCACCTGAATCTGCGCGCACCGAACCCGCACGTACCGTGGGACGAACTGCCCGTGACGATTCCGCGCACGGCCACCGACTGGGGTGTCGGGCCCCGCGTCGCCGGTGTCTCGTCGTTCGGCTTCGGCGGCACCAACGCGCACGTGATCGTCGCGTCCGCGCCGGAACAAGCCCTTCCGGACGCCGCGGTCGGGCCCGAGACAGCGGTCGTCAAGGTTTCGGCCGCGAGCGCGCAGGCACTGACCGACGCCGCACGCCGGCTCGCCGACCACACCGCCGCGCAACCCGAGCGCACGGTCGCGGCGATCGCCTGGACGGCCGCTGTGGGACGGGCAGACCTGAACCATCGCGCCGCCGTGGTCGCCGAAACCGGCGACGAACTGATCGCCGGGCTGCGCCAGGTGGCCTCCGGCACGGGACTGCGTGGCCGCCGCGCACCCGGCGCGCTGCCGCGCGTCGCCATGATCGCGCCCGGACACGGCACCCGCATCGCCGGCAGCTTGGCCGGCATCTACGGTGTGCAGCCGGTGGTGACCGAGGTGATCGACACGCTGGGAACGCCTGCGCAACTGCCGCTTTCGGTGCTGGTCGAGACCGGCCCGAACGCCGAGGCGGCACTGCTGCGGACCGAGGTCGCGCAACCGGCGCTGTACGCCCTGGCGGTGGCGCTGGGGCAGTGGTGGCGCTCGGTGGGTGTAGAACCCGATGTCGTCACCGGCCACAGCGTCGGTGCCTACGCCGCCGCCGCGCTGGCCGGAGTCTTCTCCGTCGCCGACGGTGCCGCGCTGATCGATGCCCGCGGCCGCGCCATGAGCGAACTCGCCGCCGACGGGGCGATGGCCGCGGTGCGCTGCCCGCTGGCGGAGCTGGAAGCGCTGCCACAGGTGCGTTCCGGCGCGGTGGCCGTAGCGGTGCACAACAGCGCCACCGACTCAGTGCTTTCCGGCCCCGCCGACGAGGTGGCAGCGGTCGTCGCCGACCTGGGCGCGCGGCAGGTGCGCGCCACACTGCTGCCGGTCACCCAGGCCTTCCATTCACCCCTGGTCGACCCCATGCTCGACGAACTGCGCAAGGCTTTCGTCGGCGTCGAATTGTCGCCCCCCACACTGGATTTCATCTCCGACAGCACCGGACTCCTCGAGACCGACCGGCTCACCGACGCGGAATACTGGGTGGCGCACACTCGCAACCCGGTCCGATTCGACGCCGCGGTGGCGGCGCTGGCGGCACACGGTGCCGCGACGGTGATCGAACTGGGCCCGGGCGGGCTGCTACCACTGGTACTCCACCACCCCGAGGTCGGTGACGTACGGTGCGTGGCGTCCACGGCGGTCGAGCGGCCGGACCGCGCACTGGCCGAGGCCGTGGCCCAGGTGTGGGCCGGCGGCTCGGACATCCGCTGGCGCGCAACCCAACCGCGTCCGGCGCGGCGAGCGCAGCTGCCGACCTACCCGTTCCGCCGCACGCCGTACTGGATCCCAGAGGCGAACGGCCCACGGCCCGTCGCCCCGATCGCGGCCGCACCGCCGGGTGACGGCGCACTCATCCCGTTGATCATGCGGACGGCGACGGGTGGCGCGATCAGCCAGACCCGCATCTCCGCCGCGAGCATTCCGTTCCTGGACGAGCACGTGGTGCACGACATCCGGGTGGTGCCCGGCGTCGTCATGGTGGAACTCGCCCTGCGCACCGCCGAATCCGCCGCCGAGCGGGCGCTGCTGGCCGAGGGCGTGTCCATCGTCCACCCGCTGGTCGCCGCGGACGACGTGGAACTCGAGGTGCAGGTGCTCGTCACGGTCACCGACGACACCGCCTACATCGCCGAGATCTTCAGCCGCGCAACCGAAGCCACGGCGTGGACCAGGCACGCCACCATCACTTTCGCGCTCCGGGAGATCCGCGATTCTGAGCCGTACACGGCGGCCGAGGTCTTTCTCGAGCAGCCGCGTGTCGTCAACGGTGCGGAGTTCTACGACGAGATCTGGCATCCGCGCTTCGTGCTGGGCCGGAGCTTCCGGCTGGTGGAGCACGCCCAGATCGGCGCGGGCGCCGCACTGGCCGCGATCGGACGTCCCGCCGCGGACGCGGGCAGCGAAACCGCCGGAGTACGCACCGAACTGGTCGTCTTCGACGCCTGCGTGCAACTCGTGGCCGCCGCCTGGGCGCACGAGCACGGCACCGACGCCGAGCGCCCGGTGCTGCTGGGCACCGGATTCGAGCGCATGCGCGTCTTCCGCGACACCGTCGACGACCGGCTCACCTGCACGGTGACCTTGACCGCCTCCGCACCCACCGGCGCGACCGGCGACCTCGAGATCTACGCCGCCGACGAACTCGCCGTCGCCTTCACCGGCGTGTCTTTCGCGCCGGTCACCGGGGCCATGCTGGAGCGGCTGGCGCACGCGGATCGTCTGTCGCAGCAGGGTTCCGGCCGGCTGGCCAAGGTCCCGGCGCCCGACTTCACGGCACTGCGCACCGCCGACCGCGTCGTCACCCACGAGACGGTGCTCGGCTATGTCGTCGCCATCCTCGCGGCGGTGCTCGGCTGCGAAACCGAGGACATCGACACCCTCGCCATGTTCAACGAACTGGTCGACTCGCTGATGATGGCCGAGCTCAAACAGAAGATCGAACGCGACCTCGAGGTCGCGGTGCCGCTCGAGGCGCTGTTCGACCATCCCACCCCGCGCCGCCTGAGCGACTGGCTGGTCAGCGAGATCGCCTCGGAGCAGGCGGAATCCGAGCGGGGCGAGGATGCGCCGAAACGCTCCACCATGGGCATCCGGATTCGGCGCAAGACGGTCGCGGAGATGACCGACCTGGCCGCGCTCGATCCCGACATCGCCACGGGCTCCGCTGCCGCAGGCGACCGGCCGGAGGTACTGCTCACCGGCGGAACGGGTTTCGTGGGCGCGTTCGTGCTGCGCGAGCTGCTCGACCGGCACGAGCGGGTGCACTGCCTGGTTCGCGCCGAGGACACCGAACACGCCCGCCGCCGCATTACCGAGAATCTGGCTTCCTACGGATTGGCCTGCGGCCCTGAAGATCTGGCCAACCTCACCCCCGTCGTCGCCGACCTCGCGAAGCCGTTCGCGGGCCTCGACTCCGACGACTACGACCGACTGAGCGAGCGTGTCGGCCAGATCGTGCATGCCGGGGCGCTGGTCAAATGGACCTACCCGTTCCGCGGCCTGGAGGCCGTGAACATCGGCGGGACAAGGGAAGTGCTGCGTCTGGCCACCTGGGGCGCCCCGATCCCGTTCCACTTCCTGTCCACGGTCGGCGTGTTCTCCTCCCGGGAATACCTGCGCGACAGCGTGGCCGAGGACGAGCCCTTGGACAACAGCGGCTCGCTCGTGGTCGGGTACGCCCAGACCAAATGGATCGCCGAACGGATGGTCCGCACCGCCGCCGACCGCGGCCTGCCCACCACCATCCACCGCATCAACACCGCCGGGCACAGCGTCACCGGCGCGTTCAACAAACTCGACCACCTGTCGATGATGGTGAAGGGTTGCATCGAGGCCGGCATCGCCCCGCTGCGCGCCGAGATGCCGATCCAGCCCGCGCCCGTCGACTACGTCGCCCGCGCTATCGCCGCCTGTACCACCACCGAACAACTACTCGGACAGACCTTTCACCTGGTCAGCCCGGAGCCGATGACCTGGCCCGAATTCTTCGACACCCTCGACGATTTCGGCTACGACCTGCAGCGCCTGCCGTTCGACCAGTGGCGCGAGCGGATCCTGCGGCGCGGCTCTAGCAGCATGGCGCTGCTGGGACTGATGCCGTTTCTCAGCGATTCGGTCGACCACGTGCGGCTGCCGCTGTCCGAGAGCGACCGGTCCGCCGCCGCCCTGTCCGTGGCGGGGATCGACTGCCCGCCCCTGAACGCCGACCAACTCCGTGTCTACCTCCGGCGATTCGTCGACTCCGGGTTCGTCCAACCACCCGGGGAAGCCCCCACCCTGCGTCGAAAGGCAGGATAAATGAGCACCCTCACCCTGGACCTCGCCGATCCCGAGTACCGCCTCAACCCCTGGCCGAAATACGAAAAGCTGCGCGAACGGCCGGTGCACTGCCTGCCCGAGGCCACCTGGGACGGCCGCGACCTCTACGTCTGTGCCCGCTACCCCGAGGTCAACGAGGCGCTGCGCAACAAGGAGCTGTACTCCTCGCAGATCTACCGCGAGGGCATGCTCAACGTCCCCATGCTGGTCAACCGCGACGCCCCCGAGCACACCCGGCTGCGCCGGATGGCGAACAAGGCCTTCAGCGCCAGACTCGTTCGCACACTGGGCGATTGGGTGCAGGACATCGTCGACGACCTGCTCGCCGACATCCTCACCCGCGACCGCGTGGAATTCGTGGAGGCCTTCACCACCGCGCTGCCGCTACGCGTCGTCGGCGGCATGCTGGGCATCCCGCTGGACCGCAAGGCCGAACTGCGCCGCTGGTCGCAGGGCGTGATGGACGGATTCGCCGTCGCCGCCGGCATGGACCCCGACCTCGCGCCCGGCTACTACGAAGACGTCCTGGAGTTCAGCAACTACATGGACGAACTCGCCCAGGACCGGATGGGCGCGCCGAACCAGGGCGACATCCTCGGCGAACTGGTCGCCCAGGAGGAAACCGGCGAGATGACCCGCGACGAACTGGTCACCATGGCCTGGTCGTTCATCGCGGCCGGCCACGAGACCACCATGAACCTGCTCGGCGGCGGCTTCAAGGCGGTGCTCGACGACCCCGACCTCGGCGACCGGCTCGCCGCGCAACCCGAGGACATCCGCGAGTTCATCGAGGAGTTCCTGCGGCTCTACAGCCCCACCCAGTGGCTGCTGCGCCGCGCCGCCCGCGACCTGCGGGTCGGCGAGGTTGACATCCCCGAGGGCGGCCTGATCCACGTCGTGATCGGCTCGGCCAACCGCGATGAGAGCCGTTTCCCCGACGCGACCCGCCTGGACTTGGACCGGTCCAACAAGCGCGACCACCTGGCTTTCGGTGCGGGACCGCACTTCTGCCCCGGCTCGTCGCTGTCGCGGCTGCTGGCCGAGCACGCCTTCCGCTCGCTGTTCGCGGTCCGGCACCGCTTCGCGCTCGACTCGCAGGACCCGCCGCGCCTGCGCACCCGGCAGGGCTCGTTCGGTTACGCCTACCTACCCGTGGCCGTCGAGCGGGAAGCCGCCGACGGCGTTGCGTAGGCGCGCGTTGCTGGCGGGCGGCTCGTTGCTGGGCACGTCCCTCGCGCTCGGTGCGGGGCGGGCCGCCGCCCGGCCCGCCGAGACCGCCGACACGGTGATAATCGGCTCCGGCTACGCGGGCTCGGTGGCCGCTCTCCGGCTCGCCGAGGCCGGGCATCGCAGCGTGGTCCTCGAGCGCGGCCGCCGCTGGCGCATCACCCCCGGCGGAGGTACCTTCGCGACCCCCGAGCGTCCCGACGGCCGCGCGGCCTGGCTACCGGATCCGCGCGGCGGGGCCGTGCTGTCGACCGGTGTGCTGGAAGCCTTTCCGGCGCAAGGCATCATCGGGCTCGCCGGTGCGGGTGTCGGCGGCGGGTCGCTGGTCAACAACACGGTCCTGGTCGCGCCCGGCGAGGCCGGATTCCGCCGCGCCCTGGGCGGAATCCTCGACTACCGGGAGATGACCGAGGTCTGGTATCCCCGGGCCCGGCGACTGCTCGGCCCCGCGCCCATCCCGCCGGACGTGTTCGACGCAGCGGCCTACTCCGACGCCCGCGACTTCGCCGACCTCGCCGCCCGCGCCGGCTACGACCCGGTCCGGCTCGACCTGGGCGTCGACTGGCCGACGGTGCGACGGGAGATCGCCGGTACCGCAGTGCCTTCCGCGATCGCCGGACATTCGATGTGGGGTGTGAACAGCGGAGCCAAACGCAGCGTCGACCGCACGATCCTGGCCGCCGCCGAGGCGACCGGACTGACCGAGGTGCGCGCGCTGTGCCCGGTCGACTCGATCCGCCTGGACGACAACGGATATCGCGTCGACTACACCGAGATCACCGAGACCGGCGCACCGGCCGCGCGGCGCACGCTCCGCGCTGACCGCGTCGTGCTGGCCGCCGGATCCCTCGGCACCACCGGACTGCTCGTGCGCGCCCGCGCCGAAGGGTGGCTGCCCGGGCTCAGTCCCGAGGTCGGCCGCCGGTGGGGCACCGGCGGCGACCACCTGGTCGCCCTCGGCGGCTTCCCGGCGCTCTCGGCGGGCCAGGGCGGTCCCGCGCACGTGGGCATCGTGGACGACAGCGGCGACGTGCCGGTGACGATGCTCGGCTTCCCGCTGGGCACGACACTCGGCGGCCAGGTGGCCGGAGGCGTTCTCGCCGTGTCGGATCCGCCCGCACTCGGTACGGTGCGATACGACGCCGGCGTCGTCGTCGAATGGCCCGCGCAACACCCCGCCCTCACCCGGATCGCGGAGGCGGTGCGGGTCACCGCGGACCGGTTCGCCCGGGCCCGCGGTGGCGCGAGCCTGGCCGTCAGCGGGGCGCCGACCACCTCGCACAGCCTCGGGGGAGTGGTATTCGGTTCCGCGACAACCGCTTCGGGCGAACTGCTCGGCTGCCCGAACCTGTTCGTCGTGGACTCGGCACTGCTGCCCGGGTCGTGCGGGGCGGTACCGCCCGCGTTGACGGTGACGGCGCTGGCCGACCGCTGTATCACCACTGTCATCGAACGTCTCGACCACTGAAACAGGAAGGCGGGAACATGTCCGACACGATCCTCATCACCGGGGCTTCGTCGGGTCTCGGATTGCTGGCGGCGCGCGAATTGGCGCGCCAGGGCCGCGATCTGGTGCTGGGCTGCCGCAACGAGGCCAAGGCCGCGCAGGCCGCCGACAGCATCCGCGCGGCCGCGCCGGACGTGCGGGTCGAGGTCGCGATCATGGACACCTCGTCGATCCGCTCGGTGCACGAGGCCGCGGCCCGCATCGCCGATTCGGCGGCCACCCCGCTGGCGGGCATCGTCTGCAACGCCGGCATCCAGATCGTGGACGGCGTGCAGAGCTCCGCCGACGGTTACGAGATGACCTTCGCCACCAACCATCTCGGCCACTTCCACCTGGTCGAGCAGTTGCGCGGCGCGCTCACCCCGCAGGCCCGCATCATCGCCGTGGCCAGCGAGGTGCACCAGGGCCCCGCCAAGTCCTTCGGCTTCCCCGCGCCCCGCTGGGACGATCCGGCGCGGCTGGCCGACCCGGCGGCGCAGCCGTCCGGGTCCGGCGGGCGCGGCGGCCGGATCCGTTACGCCACTTCGAAACTGGCCAACATCTACTACATCTACGAACTCGCCCGCCGCCTCGCCGGCAGCGGCGTGACCGCCAACGCGTTCGACCCGGGCCTGATGCCAGAGACCGGCCTGGCCCGCAACTACCCGTCCGTCGTGCGGCAGGGCTACCAGGTGCTGACGCCCTTGCTGACCAAGCTGCCGGGCGCGGCCACGGCCGCGCAATCGGCAACCGACCTGGCCTGGCTGGCGACCTCCCCGGACGTGGCCGGGGTGAGCGGCAAGTACTACTCGGGACGCCGCGAACACGCCAGCTCCCGCGAGTCCTACGACACCGGCCGCGCCGCCGAGCTGTGGCAGGTGTCCGAGCAGCTGGTACGCAAGGCACTCGACTAAGACACCCGGAGAGCGAATGAGACCGCGCACCGCGGCGACGACCGACAGGTCGCGCTGGTACTGGCGATTCGACGCCGCCGCCCGGGCGCGGCGGCGGGTGGTGTGCTTCCCGCACGCCGGTGGCTCGGCGGGGTACTACCGCGCCTGGGCCCACCACGTCGCCGCGGACACCGAGCTGCTGCTCGTGCAGTACCCGGGGCGGCAGGAACGCTTCCGCGAGCCGTGCGCGGGCCCGGCCGAACTCGGCCGGGCCGTCGCGGCCGAGTTGCGGGAGCGCCCGCCGCTGCCGACGGTGCTGTTCGGGCACAGCATGGGCGCGTCGGTCGCCTTCGAGACCGCGTGGGAGTCGCAGCGCTGTGACCGCGCGGTGCGGCTGCTGATCGTGTCTGCCGCGCAGACGCCGGCCCGGCGGCGCGCTTACGGCGTCGACGACCTCGACGACGCGCAGCTGCTGGCGCGGCTGAGCGGGCTGCCCGCACACGACCGGCAGCTGCTCGAATCCTCGCCCGCCGGAAAACTTTTCGTGTCGATCCTGCGCGCCGACCTGCGCGCGCTGGACGACTACCGGCCCGCCGAACCCCGGACCGTCGACGCCGGGATCGTCTGTTTCGCCGGTGCGGCGGACCCGGATTTCGGGGTGGCGGACGCCGACGGCTGGCAGGCGCACACCACCGCGACGGTGCGCACCCGGGAGTTCCCGGGCGGCCATTTCTACCTGTCGGAGCAGACCGCCGCCGTCGTGGGCGCGGTCGAGAACAGTCTGCGCGAGTCGGCCGGGGCGCCGGACGGAGGAGGACATCGTGGCGAATAACGGTGCGGGCGAGAGGAAGTCGCGAGCTCGGACGGTGCTCGCGGTGACGTTCGCGGTGCTGCTCGCCGCGCTAGCCGTCGAATTCCTGGTGCCCGACGCGCGGCTGGCGGGCGGGGCGTCGGATCCGTCCGCGGATTCCGCGCGCGTCGCCCGCGAGATCGAACAGATCGCGCCGCAGGCGGATCCGAACCTGTTCGTGCTCGTGTCGTCGCCCACGGGCATCACCGACGCCCGGGTCGCCGCGGCCGGGCGGGCGCTGACCGAGCGGCTCGGGCAGATCGACGGCGTCACCGGCGTCAACTCCGCGTGGTCGGTGCCCCTGGCCGCGCTGCGCTCGACCGACCAGAAGTCGGGGCTGGTGATCGCGCACATCGAGGGCGACGAGGGCGCGCAGGACCGCGTTCTCGCCGACCTGCGCTCGCGCCTGCCCGCCGCCGACGCCGATATCGACGTGCGCCTCGGCGGCCCGGTCGCGGTGCGGGCCGAGGTGCAGTCGACGATCAAGAGCGACCTGATCAAGGCCGAATTGATCGCTCTCCCTTTGATGTTCGTGGTGCTGCTGGTTGTGTTCGGCGGGCTCGCCGCGGCGCTGCTGCCGATCGCGGTGGGCGTGTTCTCCATCGTGTCCACGAACGCGCTGCTGAAGATCCTGAGCCAGGTCGCCGACGTGTCGGTGTTCTCACAGAACCTCACCACCGCGGTGGGCCTGGGCCTGGCCGTCGACTACGCCCTGCTCATGGTGCGGCGCTTCCGCGAGGAGTCGGCCGCGCACGGCGACGTCGCCGCCGCCACCCGGGCCACCGTCGCCTCCGCCGGTCGCACCGTATTGTTCTCCGGCGCAACGATTACCGCCGTGCTGGCCGTGCTGCTGATGTTCCCGATGTACTTCCTGCGCTCGTTCGCCTACGCCGGGATCATCGTCGTCGCCATCTCCATGCTGGCAGTCCTGGTGTGCCTGCCCGCGGCATTCGAACTACTCGGCGGCCGCCTCACCGCCCCGCGGAGCGCCCCGTCGCGCCCCGAGCGCGGGTACTGGGCGGCGTGGACCCGGTGGGTGCTGCGCCGACCGCGCCTGCTGACCCTCGCCACCACGGCGGTCCTGATCTGCCTCGCCCTGCCGTTCGGCGCGGTCGCCTACGGCACCGTCGACGACCGGCAGCTGCCGCCCGGCGCCGCCATCAGGACCACGCACGACATGCTGCGCACCGACTTCGAGGCCGGTGCGCTTCCCATCGCGAACCTGGTCGTGCCCGCGCACGCCGACCCCAGTGACATCGGTGCGCTAGCACAGGAATTGGAGCAGGTCGATGGGGTTGCTGCGGTGTCCCCGCCGCCGCTGCTCACCGACCCGCGCACGGCCGCGCTGCCGACACCGGCCACGCTGCTGGTGACCGTGAAGAAGGGCATCGAACCGACCTCCACCCGCGGGCAGGCTGTCGTGAGCGAGGTCCAGCGTCTCGCCCGCGACCACGGCGTTCTCGTCGGCGGCGAGATCGCGACCCTGCTGGACACCAAGGCGGCGATCGGTCGCGTCGCGCCGCTCGCGATAACGCTGGTCGTAATCGTCGCGCTGCTCGCGGTATTCCTGCTCACCGGCAGCGTCGTGCTGGCCGCGGTATCGGTGCTCGTCAACGGATTGAGTCTGACGGCCACGCTCGGAGCGATCGTCTGGATATTCCAGGACGGGCACCTGTCCGGTCTGCTGGGCTTCACGCCTACCGGCGCGATCGACACCACCCTGCCCATCCTGGTCGTCTGTATCGCTTTCGGACTGTCCATGGACTACGGCGTTTTCGTGTTGGCGCGGCTGACCGAGGAACGTCAGGCCGGAGTGCCGCACCGGGAGGCGATCGTCAACGCGATCCAGCGCACCGGTGGCATCATCACCTCCGCAGCCGTCATCCTGACTATCGTCCTCGCCGCGATCGGCACCTCGCAGGTAGCCGCGACGAAGATGATCGGCACCGGCGTCGCCCTCGCGGCCCTCGTCGACGCCAGCATCGTCCGGTTGGTGCTGGTACCGGCGAGCCTGGCGACGCTCGGCTCCATGACCTGGTGGTCACCTCGATTGCTGAACCGGTTGTCCGCCCGATTCTCCTCAGCCGAACGCGCGGCGCCGGCCCCGCCCGTGCCCGCACCGACCGCCAGAGATCTCGGCCGCTGAGCCGAAACCACTGCAGGACAACACCCAAGGGGAGCTCATGACCAAGACCTTCACCGACGAGTACGTCTTCTCCCTGGCGATCGCGCCAATCCATCAGGCGTTGTTCAGCAGGACGCACTGGGAACAGCGGCTGGCGGAGGTCGGCAAGCAGCGTTCCGTCATGACAGGGTTCACCCTCAGGCCGGGCGCAGCCACCGTAGCCGCGTCCACGGAGATCGCCAGCGCACTGTTGCCGCGTGGCGCCGCCCGCAGCGGTGACATCACCTTCGACTTCGAAGAAGAGTGGCACGACCTGGTCGGCGACGTCGCGCACGGGACGATGCGCGCAACGATCACCCTCGCGCGGATGCGTCTGGACGCGACCTTCCGGTTGCAGGCGCAGGGCGCGGAAGAGACCGTCATGTCCTTCGAGGGCACGGTGAAATCGAAACTTCCCGTCTTCGGCAAAGCGGTCGAAGAGGGAGTATGTGAGCAGATCACGGAAGGTTTCGCGAGCAACTGTGACTTCCTACAACAATGGGTCGTACAGCACGCTGGGCGGGCCTGACCGAGAAGCGCGCCAGCACAGCGCTGATTCCGCCGGTAATACCGCACCGCACCGACACCTCATAGTGTCCGGACGTGCGTCGCAGAATCTCCAGAGTGCGCTGGTTCGGTTACTCGCCTGAGTGTGGCGCACAACGACGGCCACGGCCGTGTCAGCCTCACCCGTGGGGAGGTCGTCGTCAACCTGCGGTACTCCACAGCCACCGGCCGCATCACCAAAGCCACCAGAACCTGGCCGAACGGCGAGGTCGACCACGCTCCCGCAGTCGGCAAACTCGGCACTGTCCTGCGCTGGCTCGAGAACGACCGCTGGCCCCCCGCACAAGCCGGAACTGCGCCGCGGACGGCACACGCCGTGTGCAGTGGCGGACGGCAGGGGTCGATGAAAGGCAAGAAGGACAACCTCTCGAGAAGGTTTCCTACACCTTCTGCAAACCTCTACATGGTGGACGTCCCGGGCAATCTTTGTCGTCGGTGCGGGGACTACATCATGCTGGAGGAATCATGTTCAGCTGGACCGGAATGTGTGCTCCCAACGTGGTCAAGTAGAAGCGCCTGTACTGACCATGGACGTTGGTGACGGCGTGGCGAGCTGACATGGCGAAGACCTCCGAGTGAAGTGCGAGCTGTCTAGGAACGCATTCACCAAATCGGAGGTCTTCGTGTCCCACCGTAATGCGCCGTTGTCGGAACTGGGCCGGTTGCGGCTCGCGCGGTGCGTCGTCGACGACGGCTGGCCGCTGCGACGAGCCGCGGAACGGTTCCAGGTCTCACCCACCACCGCCAAACGGTGGGCGGACCGATACCGTGCCATCGGCGCCGCCGGGATGGCCGACCGGTCCAGTCGGCCGCATCACAGCCCGAACCGCACACCCACACGCACCGAACGCCGCATTGTGAAAGTGCGGCTGCTGCGCCGCTGGGGACCAGCCCGCATCGCCTACCTGCTGGGATTGCATCCCTCGACCGTGCACCGCGTCCTGGCCCGCTACCGGCTCGCCCGGCTGCGGTGGCTCGACCGTGCCACCGCCCAGCCCGTCCGCCGCTACGAGCACCCCGCACCCGGCGACCTGGTGCACGTCGACATCAAGAAACTGGGCAACATCCCCGACGGCGGCGGCCACCGCACCGCCGGGCGCCGCATCGGCAAACGCAATCGCACCCGGACTCCAGGGAAAACGCTGCGACGCAACGGAAGCAGCCATGTCGGCACCAGTTATCTGCACAACGCCGTTGACGATCACTCCCGCTTGGCCTACAGCGAGATACTCACCGACGAACGCAAAGAAACCGCTGTCGCGTTCTGGCAACGGGCACGAAAGTTCTTCGACACCAACGGAATCACCGTCAAACGAGTGCTCACCGACAACGGTTCCTGCTACATCTCACAACTGTGGCGGACCGAGCTGACCACCACCGGCATCGCGCACAAACGGACTCGCCCCTACCGGCCACAAACCAACGGCAAGGTCGAACGATTCAACCGCACCCTGCTCGAGGAATGGGCATACGCCCGCCCCTACCGGTCCGAGACAGAGCGCCGCGCTGCGTTCACCGACTGGCTACACACCTACAATCACCACCGCGGCCACACCGCACTCGACGGACACCCACCAGCCAGCCGCATTCCCAACCTCTCAGGTCAGTACA
>NZ_JARWOP010000209.1 GCF_029868745.1 Nocardia wallacei
CCCCCGCCCGCCCCCACCCCCCCGTGGGTGTGGCCCCACCCCCCCTCCCCCCGCCCGGTGCCGGGCGGGGGCGGGCGTCCGCGGGCGGGGCCCCCCCCCGCGCGGGGGGCCGCGCGCGCGGCCGCGCTGCGCGCCGAACACCAGCAGGTAGCGGCCGAACAAGACGATGCCCCACCGCTTTTCGCCGCGCGCACCGATACCCGTGACGGCCGCGCGGGCGCACCGCTGTGGCGCCTGGTGCGCTTCGCCGACGAGGTCGGTCCCGAGCAGGCCGCCGCTGTCGAGGCCGCGCTGCAGGGCGCGAACCTGCTGGACGGCTGGGTGAGCGCCGAGGCCGAACTGCCGCCGCACGAATCGGATCAGTTCCTGGTGCCGCTGCCCCCGCAGGCCCGCCCCGAGGGTCGCACCCTCGCGGATGTGCTTGCGGTAGAAGAGGATTCCGGCCTCGCCGTGCCTCGTCAGATCGTCGCGGACGTGCTGGCCTCGATCGCGTTCGGCGACACCGCGTCCGACCCGGCCACGCGAACGGCGATCGGGGCCGACGGCCGGTTCCGCCAAGGCGTGCAGGTGGGTCGCCACACCAAGGCGCACGCCGAATTCATCGGCGCCACCGCCCGCGCCCGGCGGCGCGCACTGCGGCTGGCCGAACTCACCGCCGCGGCCGAGGCCGCCGAGCAGGCCGAGGCCGCCGCCCGCGCCGAGGAGGAGGCCGCCACCGCGGAACTCGCGCGAATCTCCGCCGCCGCCAAGGCCCTTCCCCGTACGCACGGCGTCACCACGGCGCTGCGGGCGGTCTCCGAGGCCGCGGGCATGCTGCGCTCCCGCTCGGAGACCGCAGCACAGGCCGAACGCGATCTCGATCAGGCGGTGGCGGAGTTCGGCGCCGCGGACAAGAAGGCGCGTTCGGTCGCCGCCACCCATCGAACGCCGCGCGACCCGGCCGAACTCGACGCCCTCGCCGCCGCGATCCGGCACTTCGAGAACACCGGCACCGCCCTGCTGCGGCTGCGTGGCGACCATCAGCGCGAGCACGAACGCGCCCGCGAGGCCGATGACCGCCTCGCCGAATCACGCGACCTGGCCGAGGCATTCGCCGAGGAGGCCGAGGCCGCCCGCACCGGCTACGAGGAACAGCTGCGGAAGCTCGAAACGCTGCGCGAGGCGCTGGGCGCCGGCGCCGCCGACATCGATCGCGAACTCGAGCAGGCCCGCGAACGCATCGATGCCGCGCGCGCGGAGCAGAAGGCGGCGCGCAAGGCCGCCGCCGACGCGATCGAGGGCGTGGGCACCGCCGAGGGCGCCTACCGGGCGGCCCACGATGCGCTCGGCACTGCCCTC
The DNA here is from genome assembly GCF_029868745.1 of Nocardia wallacei. Classification (GTDB taxonomy): domain Bacteria; phylum Actinomycetota; class Actinomycetes; order Mycobacteriales; family Mycobacteriaceae; genus Nocardia; species Nocardia wallacei_B. The sequence continues at coordinate 1,339 of NZ_JARWOP010000209.1, forward strand.
ACCGAGCTGCTCGCCGACGTGAAACAGCTTGCGCCGTATGCCCGTCCGGACCTGCTGAGCCTGCTCGGGGCGCCCGAGAACAGCCGCTGGCCCAGCAGTGACGCCGCCTGGTCCACCCCGGAGCAGTTGCTGTACCGCATCGAGACGACCGGTCCCGGGGGTCAGGAACCGCGGGTGCTACCCGAGGAGGTGCACGAGCTGTTCGAGAACCTCTCCGCCGCCACCGCCGCGGTGCGCGCGGGCGAGGCGGCCCGTAAGTCGACGCGCAGCGCGGTCACCGCCGCCCTCCAGGAATTCGACGCCGCGCTGGCCGCCGCCCGCCAGGACTACCGGCTGCAATGGGACGCCGCCGACGGCCTCACCGTGGTCCAGGTGCACGACGATCAGGGCGCCGCCGCGCTCGCCGACTTCGCCGATCGCATCGCCCGCGCGCGGTCGGATCAGGAACTACTGCTGACCGACGCCGAGCGCCGCATCCTGGAGGACGCCCTGCTGACCGGCCTGGCCCAGCAGATCCACGAACGCACCAGCGACGCACGCGATCTCATCACCCGGATGGGTACCGAGATGAAGCAGCGCCGGATGTCGTCGGGCAACACCATCGGCGTGCACTGGGTGCTCGCCGACAACCTGTCCGAATCCGCCCGCGCGGTATGCAAACTGCTCGACCGCGACGCCTCCGACCTCGCCCCCGAGGATCTGGCGACGATCCGCGCGCATTTCGCCGCCGAGATCCGCGCCGCCCGCGCCGCGCACCCGGAGCGCTCGTATCCCGAAATCCTCGCCACCACACTGGATTACCGCACCTGGCGGGTGTTCTCGTTCACGCTGATCACCGCCGACGGGACCGAGGACCGGCTCACGGTGGCCCGGCACAGCGCCCTGTCCGGTGGCGAGCAGTCGGTGTCGCTGCACCTTCCCCTGTTCGCCGCGGCGCACGTCATGCTGGATTCCGCCGACCCGCAGGCCCCGCGCCTGCTGGCGCTGGACGAGGCGTTCGCCGGTGTCGACGACAACGGCCGCAGCGAATTGCTGGGCCTGTCGGTCGATTTCGACCTCGATCTGTTCATGACCGGCTACGACCTGTGGATCACCTACGACCACGTACCCGCCTGCGCGCACTACGACCTGGCGCATTCGGCGGCCGAGAACACCGTCAGCGCGACACTGCTGGTGTGGGACTCGAAGGACCTGCTGGCCGAACACGACGGCTCCGATCTCACCGCGGCCCTGGGCTCGCCGAACCGCCGCCGCACCCCGCACACCGTCGAGGGCGGCATCACCTTCGACGAGGCGCTGGCGCCGAGTTCCTGACCGCGCTCACACCGCGATGCCCAGCGCTCCCGCCACCGCGCGGGTGAGGTGGTCGGTCACCTCGGCCGGGGACCAGCGCCGGTGTTCGGTGAGGTCGTAGACGACGCGCTCGTCGAAGATGGTGATCCACAGCAGGACCGCGTAGGTGAGGTCGTACTCGGTGGTCTGGCCCGCGCGCGCCAGCGCGTCCAGCACGCCCGTGAGGTGGTCGTGCAGGGCGGTGATGGATTCGTCGCCGTCGGCGAGTCGTTCGACGAAACCCTTGCTGCTGCGCACATAACGCACCGCCGGGCCCCACTGCATGGCCTGCTCCACCCAGGTCTGACAGCAGCGATGGAACCGCTGCACCGGCTCCAGGCCGGGATCGACCGCGTCGAGCGCCGCGATGAGCTGTTCGATGGCCCGCCGATGAAATGCCTGCATGGCGTCCTGCGGCGTCGGAAAGTGCCGATACGCGGTGGCCACCCCGACGCCGGCCGCCGCGGCCAGTTCGGGCATCGAGAAGCCGACCCGGCCGGACTGCAGCAGGCTGCGGACCGCGTCGATGAGCAGCAGCCGGCTGCGCTGGGCGTCGCTGCGAGTGTTCACGGGCACCTCACCATCCTGCACAGACCGTCGCCGCCCGGGGCCTGAGGGGCCGAAAATCGCCGTGGAACAGGGCAACTCGGTTCGAGTAGAGAACTTCTTCTCAATTGTCTATTCTTCAAACGAGAAGATCTCCTCAACTAGGGGGTGTGATGCGGTCTGTGGCTCCGGGTGCGCTGTTCGTGCTGATCATGGCGCAACCCAACCTGGCGACCGGGATGATGCCGTACTACCGGCACGCCTGGGCGCTGGCGCCACTGCTCATCACCGTGATCTTCGCGGCGTACCTGTTCGCGTTGACGCCGACGCTGTCGATGCTCGGGACGCCGCCGGGCCGCGCGGGCTGGTGGTGGCGGATCGGCGCGGGCACGGTTTGCGGCATCGGCGCGGATCTCGCGATGGCCGTGGCGCATTCGGCATGGCCCGCATGCCTGGCGCGGATCGGCGCGGGCCTGTCGGTCGGGCTGACCACCGGCTCCCTGGCGGGACTGATCCTGGAGCGGCGCGGCGAAGGGGGCCGCACCGCCATGGCGAGCGCGACAGTGTTCGGGTCGGCGCTCGGCACGATCGCGGCCGCGTCTGTGGCACAGTATTTTCCGGCGCCCGGCGTGACGGTCTACCTGCTGCACGCGGTCCTGCTTACGTTGGTCGCGGTAGCCGTGCTGGCCGATCGCGACCTCTCGGTGCGCGCGGTCGCCGCCGGTGCCGCCGTCCCGATCGGTGGCGTGGAGTCGCCTCTCGCCGGTTACCTCAGCGGCATTGCGGCGTGGGTGTCGGCCGGGCTCGTAGTCGCGCTGCTGCCCAGCTACGGCGCCGAGTTGCTCGGCACGTCCGATCTGGCGCTGCTCGCGTTGCCGGTCACGGTGTATCTGATCAGTGCCTGGATCGCGCAGCGCGTGCTGGCTCCGGGCGCGCTGCCCGCCGAGCCGGTCGGTGCGCAGGTGATCATCATCGCCGGTGTCGCGATCGCCGCCGTCGTGTCGTGGGTGCCGAATCTCGCCCTGCTGCTGTGCGGCGGGGTGGTGGCCGGGTTCGGTCAAGGCATCGCCTATCGCAGCGGGCTCCGGATCGTCAGTGCCGCAACGCCGCCCGACGGCCACGCGCGGGCCGCGACCCGGTACGCGACGGTCGCCTATCTGTGTGCCGCGGTGGCGACGGTCGGCTTCGGCGGCATCGCGACGGCCGGAGGGATGCGGGATGCCGTGGTGGCCGCGGTGGCCGTGCTGGTCGCGATCGCCGCCGCCACCGCGCTCGTCCGCCGGCGTGTAACGGCGCGGGCCGCGGACTCCCCGTTTCCTCGCGAAACGTCCTCGATCGCATAGGTATTCGGGTGTAATACCGCGCTCGACCATTCGACCTACCCTCGACCATATCCGCCGACTGACAACCGAATTCATCTGCCCCTCGTCATTCCGGTGCGCTTTTTGCCGGAATCCATTGATACCCGCCAAAAGCATGCCGGGATGACGAGGGCATAAATGCATATAGCGAGAGAGGGCGCGGGACTACTCCCGCGCACCATTGGCGTGCGCGTAATACCCAGCGCCACAAGGCAATTCATCCGATAGCTTGAAACTAACCCGTTACATGAGTTCACCCGGACACAAAATCCGGTTGTTTCACTTGATGTGCACGACTCGAAATACATTCCCAGCGAATGGATTCCCATCATGGCAGCACCACCTCACGCCGTTTCCGCGCTGCGCCGGACCGCCGTATTCCGCCTGCGCAGTGCCGATACTCCGGTGGCCGCCGACGGCACTCTGGTCCGCAGCCTCGGGCGCGTCGATCTGATCGCGATGGGCGTGGGCGCCATCGTCGGCGCCGGTATTTTCGTCACCACCGGCGTCGCGGCCGCGACCAAGGCGGGTCCCGCGATCATGCTGTCGTTCGTGCTGGCAGGAGCGATCTGCGTGCTGGTGGCGCTGTGCTACAGCGAATTGGCCGCCATGACACCGGCTTCCGGCAGCGCCTATACCTACACCTACGCCACCATGGGTGAGGTGCCCGCATTCCTCGTGGGCTGGAATCTACTCCTGGAATACGCCGTCGCCGCCGCGGCCGTGGCAATCGGCTGGTCCGGATTGTTCACCGCGACAATGGATTCGTTGTTCGGCGTGACGCTGCCGGACGCGATCACGGCCGGACCGGGTAGCGGCGGAATCATCGATCTGCCCGCCGTACTCGTCGTCGCGGCACTGGTCGCCGTGCTGGTATTCGAGGTAAAGGTGGCCGCCGCAGTCGTCAAGACTCTCGTGGTGGTCACGATCGGCGTGCTGATACTCGTCGTCGCGGTGGGCGCACCACATCTCGACGCCGAGAATTGGACGCCATTTACACCGTTCGGCGTCCATGGCGTCGCCGCCGGTGCGGCGCTGGCATTCTTCGCCTATCTCGGTTTCGATATCGTCGCGACGTCCGCGGAGGAAACTCGCGATCCGCGCCGGGATCTGCCGTGGGGAATCATCGGGTCGGTCGTGGCGGCGACGGTGCTCTACGTGGCGGTCAGTGCCGTATTGACCGGCGTCGCACCGTATTCCACGCTGAACAACGCCGCGCCGGTGGCGACCGCGCTGGCCGCGATCGGCGCGGGCTGGATCGGCAAGGTCATTCTGGTGGCCTCGGTGGTCGCGCTCACCAAGGGCCTGCTCATGCTGTTCTATGGCCAGACCCGGCTGGTGTTCGCGATGAGCCGGGACGGACTGATGCCGAAGGCGCTGTGCCACACCGGTATCCGGCACGTGCCCGTGCGGCTGAGTCTGGCGCTCGGAGCGGTGGTCGCGGTGGTGGCGGGCCTGCTGCCGATCGACACCGTGGCCGAGCTGGTGAACATCGGCGCGCTGTTCGCGTTCGTCATCGTGGCGCTCGGAGTCATGCTGCTGCGCCGCACCGACCCGGGCCGCCCGCGGCCGTTCCGAGTGCCGCTCATGCCGCTGGTCCCGATCGCCGCCATCGCGGGCTGTGTCTGGCTCGCCACCACCTTCCAGGCGCTGACCTGGCTGCGCTTCCTGATCTGGTCCGCGGCCGGCGCCACGCTCTACCTCACCTACGGTCGCCGCCATTCGGTCGCCGGCCGCGACATCGCCGTCACCGGAGGCACCGCATGACCACTCGACTGGACAGCTTCTACCCCACCCGGGTCGATTTCGGCACCCACGAGGAGATCCACCGCGCCGCCGCGGCGGCCCTGCCCGCCGACGTGTGGGACTTCGTGGAGGGCGGCGCGGGCCGGGAGATCACGCTGCGCGCCAATCGAGAGGCGTTCGACCGCTGGCGGATTCTGCCGCGGCCGATGAGCGGCGTCGGCGCTCCTTCGACGCGCACCGACCTGCTCGGCCTGCCGCTGGCGACGCCCATCCTCACCGCGCCGTTCGGCGGCGACGCCCTGTTCCACCCCGACGGACATCTGGCGGTCGCCCGGGCCGCCCAACAGCACGGAGCGCTGTCGATCGTGCCGGAGGCCGGCAGTTTCTCCTACGAGCAGGTGCGGGCGGGGGCGGCCCCCCCCCCCCCCCCCCCCCCCCCACACACCACCACCCACCGCCCCGGACCGGGCGCGGCCGCGGGGGGCGGTCCTGTGCGCCTCCGGCGTCTTCTTTGATTCCCCTCCCCGGCCCGCCTCCCCCCCCCCCCCCCCCCCCCCCCCCCCCCCCCGCAACTGCACCCCTTCGCGCATGCCGAGGCGGTGGCCGAGCGGGTGCGGCGCGCCGGGTTCGAGGCGCTGTGCGTCACCGTCGACTGTCCGGTCGGCGGCTTCCGCACTCGCAACATGGGCAACCGTTTCGACCCCGAACTGCGGTATTTCGCGGGCAATCTCACCGGCGAGAACGGCGCACCGGGCGTCGCCGAGGTGTTCGGGCAGCTGCTCCGGCACGGCGGCACCGTGTGGAACTGGGACCAGCTCGCCGACGCGGCGGCCGGTTTCGGGCTGCCGTGGATCGCGAAGGGCGTGCTGACCCCCGACGCTGCCGAACGCGCCGCCGCGCTCGGGGCCGCGGCCGTCGTGGTATCCAACCACGGTGGGCGCCAGGTCGATCCGGCCCCCGCGAGCCTCACCATGCTGCCGGGCGTGCGCGCGGCGGTCGGCCCGGCGCTGCCCATCCTTTTCGACAGCGGCGTCCGTACCGGAAGCGATATCTTCCTCGCCCTGGCGCTGGGCGCCGACGCGGTCGTCATCGGCCGCTCGGCGATCTACGGGCTGGCCGCGGCCGGCGCGTCCGGCGTGGGCCGGGTACTGGAGCTGCTCACCGAGGAGCTGCGCACGCTGATGATCCTGGCGGGCGCCCGGACCCTCACCGACATCGACCGGCACCGGATCGTGCGGGCCGAGCTGTGAGCACGGCACCGGGCGCACGGCCGGGGACCGCCCCGTTTCCCCTGGCGCGCAACGGTTCCGGGCTGATGTTCAGCTCCGGCCTGGCGGCCGTCGATCCCGCCACCATGACCGTCTCGGCGACCTCGTTCGACGACCAGGCCGCCGAGGTCTTCCGGCAGCTCGACACCGCACTGGCAGCCGCGTGCAGCACCCGCGAGCAGGTGCTGCGGATCGACTGCTACCTGTCCGATCGGCGGTGGTTCCCGGCGTGGAACACCGCCTTCTCCGAGTATTTCGCCACGGCCGCACCGGCGCGGACCACCCTCGTCACCACCCTGCCCATCGACGGGCTGCTCATCGAAATCCAGGCGATCGCCGTCGCCACGCACCAGGAAGATCGATCATGACCGCAGTGACACCGCTCGTAGCCCCGCACTCCGCCGCCGGTGACTTCACCATCCGCGATGTCATCGAGGGCCAGACCGCCGGACAGCTCATCGTCGCCGCCGACGACTGGGGCTGGTGGACAACGCTTCTCGCCGGCGAGACCATCGTGCCCGCCACCGGAATCCAGCAGACCGTCGCCGACGGGCTGATCCGCGCCGGCTTCCTGCACCGGCGCGGGCGCCGCTACCAGCTCACCCACACCGGCCACGACGTCGGCAAGAACCGCGGCTTCGTCCGGGTCGCCGTGCGGGGCTGGGAGCCCACCTTCCGGCAGCTGTCGGGCAGCATGCACCGCGGCCACATCCCCGCGGCCACCGCCCCCGGTGAGGTGGCTCGCGGCTGTTCCGACATCGGCCGCCGGCGGCCGGAGATCTTCGAAACCATCGGCCGATCTCTCGACGCCGACCGACCGGGCTGCACCGTCGACCTCGGGTGCGCCGACGCGGGCCGGGTCAAGGCGCTCGCGGGCCTGGCGCCGCGGGAACGGTTCCTCGGCGTCGACATCGAGGCCGGTGTGATCGCCTCGGCGCGTGCGGAACTCACCGAGCTGGGGATCGCCGACCGGGTCACGCTGCTGGCCGGTTCGGTGCAGCCCGGATCGCGGCCGCCGGCCTGGCTCGACGCCGTCGACCGGAAGTCGGTCACCACCGCCATGTCGTTCTTCCTGCTGCATCAGCTCGCGAGCGACGGCGCCGGGATCGCCGCGGTGCTGCGCGGCTGGATGGACTGGTTCCCCAATGTGCGCCGGTTGGTCATCGGCGACGGATACCTGCTGGAGGCGCCGCACTGGACGCAACAGCCCTGGTTCTCCCCGACCTACGAGATCTACCACGCGATCACGGGCGTGCGGCTGTGGACGCGACAGGAGTACGAGGACGCCTTCGCCGCCCTGGGGTGGTCGGTGACCCGGCGCATGGAAGACCACACGATGCTGGTGACCACGATCCTGGAGCGCGGGTGACGACGTTCCACGGTCAGGCCGGGCGGAGGGCGCGGCCGATCAGGGTTCGCAGGGCGCGCAGTTCCCGTTCCAGTTCGGGGGATTCGCGGATGTCGAAATCGGTTCCCAGGGTGAGTAATCGGGTGGCGAGCCAGCGGGGGTCGTCGTCGCGGTCGGTGCGCAGGCGGCAGGTGTGCTCCCCGGTGGGTTCGAGGGTGTCGGTCGTCTCGCCGAGGCGGCCCGTGATCCGATGTGCCGGAGCGTGAATCGTGATGTCCACGTGGTAACGCGGTGTACCCCAGTCGGTTCGGTCACCTGCCAGGTAGGCCGCGGCATCGGCGGCGGGCAGGGTTCGGGGGGTGCGGCGGGCGCCGGTCGGTTGCACGTGTTCGACGCGGTCCACGCGGAAGCTGCGCCAGTCGTCGCGGTCGAGGTCGTAGATCACCGCGTACCAACGCCTACCCCGCACCGCCAAGCCCGCGGGCTCGCCGTGACGGCGACTCTCGGTCCCGGCGCCGTCGCGGTAGGTGAAACGGACCCGTTCCTTGTTCGTCACGGCGGCGGCGAGCGCGCTGAGCACCTCGGGATCGGCGTTCGGACCGTCGCCGGGGGCGGCCGCGGTCGCGGTGCTCACCACGCGGACCCGGCGGCGCAGGCGCGCGGGCAGCACCTGCTCCAGCTTCGCCAGCGCCCGCACCGACGCCTCCTCGATACCGGCCACCGCCTGACCCGCCGCCGCGCGCAGCCCGACCGCGACCGCCACGGCCTCCTCGTCGTCGAGCAGCAGCGGCGGCATCGCCGCACCCGCCACCAACCGGTAGCCCCCCGCCACGCCCAGCGTCGCCTCGATCGGATACCCCAGCTCCCGCAACCGCTCGATATCGCGGCGCACCGTGCGGTCGGTCACCCGAAGCCGCTCGGCCAGTTCGCTACCGGGCCAGTCGCGCGGGGTCTGCAACAGCGACAGCAGCCGGAGCAACCGCGCGGGAGTATCGGTCATACGGTGCATCCTGCCGCACAACCAGGACGAGAGCTGTCCTAGATGTGGCAGTACCCAGACGATCGGGCCGTGCGTCGGCGTGGGCGGCAACAGTCTTGGGCCGCAGCAGCGTTCGGCCGACGAGGTTCCGTGCGGTCAGGGGGTGGGCGGGTGAGTCGACTCGGCGGGTATCACCATGGTCGGGGTCGGTCCGCCCGCCTCGGCGGGGCCCGCCTGGGCGTAGCCGAGCCAGCCGGTGCCGACGAAGACGGCGACCAGCAGCGCGGTGGGGAGGTCCAGTAACAGCCAGCCGGGCGTGTAGGCGGGGGCCGTGTGCCGGGGGCGCTCGGCGAGATCCTCGCGCCGCTGGATCGGTACCGACCAATAGTCCGCGCCGTGCACCCGACCTGTCACCGAACCTCCATCGTTTCGATCGTCCGGGTCCTCCGGCCGTTTGCCGGAAACCCGCCAGCACACCAGGATTGCCGATCCTGGCGTTCGCCACACCGGTAATGCACAGGACAATCGGCGTGTCTTTCGAGAACTCTCGTTCAACTGGACAGTTGCCACACTGGGCGCGACTCGCGCCGGGAACCGCCGAACCGGCGAGTCAGCGCTCGCTGGCGTCGGGAATGGCGGGCGGGCACGCACCGCCCGGCACGGTCGCCAACTCGAAGTGCCAGTACTCGTTGGCATAAGTGCGGCAGAGTCCCCAGCGGTTGCCGTTGGCCTCGAGCCAGCGGGCGCCTTCTTCGGGTCCGACATCGACGGCCCGACCCTGGACGTGGGTGGATTCCTCGGGCGGCAGCACCCAGCGCCGCGCCGCGTCCGGGCTGCCGTAGGTCGCCAGACCGTCCTGCCACAACTCCTGCTGCTGCTCGGGCGTGCGATAGCCGGACGTGATCGACAGCGGCACCCCCTCGGCGTGCGCCTGCTGCTCGGCGAGGGTGTACGCGGCGGCCAGGGCCGGATCGAGACCCGCTGTGCCCTCGGCGGATTCGACGGACACGGGCGCGGCCTGCCCGGCGGGCGCTACCCAGCCAACAATCCCGACCCCGATCACCAACACCGACCCCACAACTCCGCGCAGCATGCGAAAGATCCTATCCAGGCGAAATCGCTACCCATCAGCAAACCAGACGATTCGGCCATTTCATGCCCATCACCTGGGTATCGATACGAATCTGCGTGTCCGCAGCCGGAATCGCGACCGACCGGCTACCTTTACAGGCGGTCGGTGGTCTGTCGGCCCGACGGTGAGGAGGGTGTCATGGCACTTCCGATGACGGCGCACGTGCTGGTGTCGCTGGCGGCCGGGCTCGGCGCGACCGCGCTCGTGGCGCTCACGACCCGCGCACCGACGAGAACCGATTCCGGCGCCCGCGACAACTACCCGACGGCGGTGCGCACCCGCACGACGTGAGCGGCGCTCAGACCCGTTCCTTGGACCGCGTGCGCACCCGCAGCGCGATCGGTTTCTGCGTCTCGGCGAAGAAGTCGTTGCCCTTGTCGTCGACCACGATGAACGCCGGGAAATCCTCGACCTCGATCTTCCACACGGCTTCCATGCCGAGTTCGGGGTATTCGAGGACCTCGACATTCTTGATGCAGTCCAGCGCCAGCCGGGCCGCCGGGCCGCCGATCGAGCCGAGGTAGAACCCGCCGTGCTCCTTGCACGCCCTGGTCACCTGGGCCGAGCGATTGCCCTTGGCCAGCATGACGAACGAGCCGCCCGCCGCCTGGAACTGGTCGACGTAGGAATCCATCCGCCCGGCCGTCGTCGGCCCGAACGAACCGGACGCGTAACCGTCGGGCGTCTTGGCCGGACCGGCGTAATAGACGGCCATCTCGCGCAGGTACTCCGGCATCGGCTCGCCCGCGTCCAGGCGCTCCTTGATCTTGGCGTGCGCGATGTCGCGGGCCACCACCAGCGGCCCGGTCAGCGACAGCCGGGTCTTCACCGGGTACTTCGACAGCTCCGCGCGGATCTCGGACATCGGGCGGTTCAGGTCGACCTGCACCACATCGCCGCCGAGGATGGCCTCGGTCTGCTCCGGAAGGTATTGCGCCGGTTCGCGTTCCAGCTGTTCGAGGAACACGCCCTCGGGGGTGATCTTGGCCAGCGCCTGCCGGTCGGCCGAGCAGGACACCGCGATCGCCACCGGACAGCTGGCGCCGTGCCGCGGCAATCGGACCACCCGCACGTCGTGGCAGAAGTACTTGCCGCCGAACTGCGCGCCGATACCGAAGGACTGGGTCAGCTTGAAGACCTCTTCCTCCAGCGCCAGATCCCGGAAGCCGTGCGCGGCCATCGATCCCTCGGTCGGCAGGTTGTCGAGGTAGTGCGCCGAGGCGTATTTCGCGGTCTTGAGCGCGAATTCCGCACTGGTGCCGCCGATCACGACCGCCAGGTGATAGGGCGGGCAGGCCGCGGTGCCGAGCGAGCGGATCTTCTCGTCCAGGAACTCCAGCATCCGCTCGGGGTTCAGAATGGCCTTGGTCTCCTGGTACAGGAACGACTTGTTCGCCGAGCCCCCGCCCTTGGCCATGAACAGGAACTTGTACGCCGGATGCGCGGGATCGCCCGCCGCCGAATACAATTCGACCTGCGCGGGCAGGTTCGAGCCGGTGTTCTTCTCGTCCCACATGGTCAGCGGCGCCAGCTGTGAGTACCGCAGATTCAGCTTCGTGTACGCGTCGTACACGCCGCGGCTGATCCATTCCGCGTCGTCGGCGCCGGTGAGCACGCCCTCGGACTTCTTGCCCATCACGATCGCCGTGCCGGTGTCCTGGCACATCGGCAGGATGCCGCCGGCGGAGATGTTGACGTTCTTCAACAGATCCAGCGCCACGAAGCGGTCGTTGCCGGAGGACTCCGGATCGTCGATGATCCGGCGCAGCTGCGCCAGGTGCGCCGGGCGCAGGTAATGGCTGATGTCGTGCATGGCCTCGGCGGTGAGCATGCGCAGCACATCGGGATCGACCTGCAGGAAGGTCCGCCCGCCCGCCTCGAACGTATGCACACCCTCCGTGGTCAGCAGCCGGTACGGCGTCTCGTCGGCACCGGTCGGCAGCAGATCCGAATACAGGAAGTCAGGCGCGGACACGTTTCGCACACTCCTCGACGAGGGGCTGCGGCGCAGGGCGCACGGGCAGCCGGGTGAATCCAAGCGCTTCGACTCTAGCCAGCACCCGATGACGGCCCGATCTCAGGCAAGCCTAATCTTCATCAGCAGTCACAAAGGTTGCACCTTCAACAGTCGGGGTGTACCTGTCGTCAGGAGTGGTGGCCGAGGCAGCGGAGGCAATAGCATGACGTATCAGGGACCTGGAGAGGAATCGTGACCGAACCCCGGTGGCTCGACGATCTCGAGAAGCGCGCGTGGCTCGGTTTCGTGTTCACGCGCGATCTCATCGCCGCGGCGGTCGGGCGCGATTCGCTGCGCGCCTCGAATCTCACCTACGTCGAGTACACGGTGCTGGCCCGGCTGGCCGACGCCCCCGACCACCGGCGCAGCTTCGCCGAACTCGCCGCCGTGCTGGAGTGGTCACAGAGCCGACTGTCGCATCAGATCACCCGGATGGAGAAGCGCGGCCTGGTGGCCCGCGAGTCCATCCCCGACGACGCCCGCCGCACCGCGGCCGTGCTGACCGGCAAGGGCGCCGAGGTGCTCGATACCGCCGCTCCCGCACATGTCGCCAGCGTGCGCAGGAACATGATCGACGTGCTCGACCGTGACCAGCTCACCGCCCTCGCGGACATCTACGACACCCTGCTGGCCCATCACCGAAGACCCGGTGAGGCCCCGCACGCCGCCGCCCCTGCCCCGCCGGAGGGCCGAAACGTCCCCTGACGGGGATGTTTGTTTTGTGTCCCAGCGGGTATCGGGTAAGACTAGGCTCGTAGTGGCATGCTGGATTGCAGCCGTGCGAGCCACCTGACGAGTAGCCACCTACCCTTCGAAAGGGGCAGGAGTTTCCAATGTCCGACGTGTCCATCGGTCTGTCGCCGGATACCCGGCCGACCGGCCAGGTCGACAACCTCCTCCCGGAGTTGGTCGAACACCTGCGTCAGAACCGCACAGAGCTCCGCGAGGAATGGGCGCGCCGCATTACGGATGCCCAGCTGCTGACCGCCATGACGCCGGAGGAGATCTTCTCCGAGGCGACCTCGGTCTACGACAACTACGTCGAGGTGTTGGAAACCGGTAGCGTCGAGGCGCTGCAGGCTTACGCCCGCGACCTGTCCGAGCGCATCATTCCCCGTGGCGTCGAGACCGACGAGGTCATCGGCATCGTGCTCCTGCTGCGAGATGTGCTGGCGCGCAGCCTGTTCGAGAAGTACCAATCCAATTTCGACCTGCTCAAACGCGTGCTCGACGCGTACGAGCCGGCCGCCAACCGCATCGCCAACACGGTGGCCGTGTCCTTCGTGCAGGAGCGCGAGCGCGTCATCCGGCAGCAGCAGGAGGCTATCCGCGAGCTATCCACGCCGGTCCTGCAGGTGCGCGAACAACTGCTCATTCTGCCGATCATCGGCGTGCTGGACAGCCAGCGAGCGCGGCAGCTCACCGAGCAGCTGCTGCGGGCCATTCGCGCCAACCGCGCGAAGCTGGTCGTCATCGACATCACCGGTGTGCCCTCGATCGACTCCACGGTCGCCAATCACCTGGTGCAGACGGTCGACGCCTCGGGCCTGATGGGCGCCAGCGTGATCATCACCGGCCTGTCCTCGGAGATCGCCCTGGTCCTGGTGACCATAGGCCTCGATCTCTCGAAGATAAAGGCGGTCGGCGACCTGCAGGGCGGCATCGAGGAGGCGGAGCGGCTGCTCGGCTACGAAGTCTCCCGTGTGACCGATCGACACGGACGCTGACGCGGGGCGCCCCCATGCCGGTACCCATTCTGAAACAGGGCACCTACCTCATCGCGTCCGTGCAGTCGGCACTGACCGATGCCGATACCGAGCGGCTGCAGGACGACTTGATGAAGTACGTCAGCAAATACCGCGCGAAAGGCATCATCGTCGACGTCACCGCGATCGATGTGATGGATTCCTTCGCCGCCCGCTCGTTGCGCACCATCGTGCACATGACCAAACTGCGCGGCGCCCAGACGGTGATCGTCGGCCTGCAGCCGGAGGTCGCGTTCGCCATGGTGCAACTGGGCCTCACGTTCGAAGACATGCATACCGCGCTCGACCTCGAGGAAGGGCTGGCCTGGCTCAACAGAAAGTTCGCCACCTTCCAGCGAGATGGTTCGTGACCGTGACCGCTGACAACGTGGTGATCGCGGTCAAGATGTCCAACGACATCGTGACCGCACGTCAGGCCGGGCGTGAGCTGGCTGCCAAGCTGGGCTTCACACTGACCGACATCACCATGATCTCCACGGCCATCTCGGAGGTGGCCCGCAATATCACCAGCTATGCGGGCACCGGTGAGATCCGCGTGACCGTGGAAGAGCGGGAGGGCCGCCGCGCGCTCGTCGTGCAGGCCCAGGACCAGGGGCCCGGCATTCCCGATATCGCCCGCGCCCTGGAGGACGGCTATTCCACCGGGCGGGGTCTGGGTCTCGGCCTGCCGGGCGCCAAGCGGCTGATGGACCGGCTGCTGGTGGAGTCCGCGCCCGGGCAGGGGACGCTGGTGGAGATGTGGAAGTGGGTACCCACCGGTGTATGAGGACGGCTACATCGGCGCGGTCGAGTGGGCGGTCGCGGGTCGTGCCCTACCCGGGCAGAAGGTGTCGGGGGATCGATCGGTCGTGCTGGACGCCGGGGGCGGCGCGGTGCTGTTCGCGGTGCTCGACGGGCTGGGCCACGGCGCCGCGGCCGGCGAGGCCGCCGACCGGGCCGGGCAGGTGCTGTCGGAGAATCGTGCCGAACCGCTCGACGTGCTGATGGTGCTGTGCCATCGCGCCATGGCCGACACCCGCGGGGCCGCGGTGTCGCTGGCGCTGTTCAGTTCCGAAGACCGGCTGCACTGGCTCGGCGTCGGCAATGTGGAGTCGCGGGTGGTGACCGCCGGGCCCGGGAAACCCGCCCTGCGCGCGACTGCCCTGCTGACCGGCGGCATCGTCGGCTATCTACTGCCCCCCAACCTGCAGACCCAGACCGTCGCGGTGCGCCCCGGCGATCTGCTGCTGATGTCCACCGACGGCATCGTCGACGACTTCGTCGACGCCATCGATCTGGCCAAATCCACCGCCGACATCACCGCCGACATCCTCGGCCGCCACGCCAAGAACACGGACGACGCGCTGGTGCTGGCGGCCCGGCACCGCGGGCACACGGACCCGGCGCCGTGAGCGCCGTACTCGCGGCATTTCGGGACGCCTACGCGAATGCCCTTCGGCTGCACCTGGATTCGCCCACCCAGAACACCCTCGCCGAGGGGTACGAGCTGGGCCGCCGCGCCCTGGTCGAGGGCGTGAGCATCCTCGACCTCACCGAACATCACTTCCGGCTGCTCGACCGCGCCGGTCTGGTCGACACCGCCAAGGGCACCGAGACGGGCACTCGCGCCGAGGCCGCACTGGAATTCCTGCTGCAGACCCTCGCCGCGCTGGACGTGGCGACCCGCGGCTTCCTCGACATCAACCGCAGCTACGAATTGCAGCGCCTGCGCACCGAGGATCTGGAGGGGCGCGACGCGTTCCGCACGGCGCTGGTCGAATCGCTGCAGGACGGCTTCTTCGTCGCCGATTCGCGCGGCACCCTGACCGAGGTCAATTCCGCCTTCGGCGCCATCACCGGCTACGGACCCGACGGCGCGCCCTATCCGCTGCCGCACCCGTGGGCGGCCGACGACGGCGGGAAGTATCCGGATCTGGGCACCGAGGCCGCCCGGTTCGTGATGCCGGTGTGCCACCGCGACGGCCGGCGACTGTGGCTGGCGGTGAGCACCTCGTCGCTGGTGAAACCGGAGGACGACGAGCGCATCTTCGTCGGCACGGTCCGCGATGTCACCGCCGAGCACGACGCGCAGGCCCGCGATCAAGCGGTGTCGCGACTGGCCACCGCCGTGGCGGGCGGCACCAGCGTCGTCGAGGTGCTGACCGTCGGGCTCGAGGAACTGCGGCGCGCGATCGGCGCCGAGACGGCGGTGGTCTCGGTGTGGCCGAACCGCCAGACCGGACCCGAACTGTATGTGTCCGGCCCGGTGGCGAGCACCGGCGATGCCGAGCCGGAAGGCAGCGAAAAATCCGCCGCCGCAACCGAATCCGAGGCGGCGGTCTCCCGCCAGGTGCTCGACGCCCGGGCCCGGGCGCTGCTGGACCGCGCCCGGATGCGTCCGGGCCGGACGATGTTCGCGATCCCGGAGGGCGCCTCCACCTCGGAGGGCATCGTGGCCCCGCTGGGCGAGACCGGCGATGCCGCGCTGTGGTTGCGCTTCGCCGCGCCGCGGGCCATCAGCTCCGGTGACTGGGCCCTGTTCTCGCTGCTGGTCGGGCATCTCAGCCTGGCCGTGCAGCGCGCCCGGAACTTCGACCAGGCCCGCTCCACCTCGCTCACGCTGCAGCGCGCGATGCTCGGCCCGATCGAGCTGCCGCCGCGATTCTCGGTGCACTACGAACCGGCGCTGCCGCCGCTGGAGATCGGCGGCGACTGGTACGACGTGGTGCCGCTGCGCAACGGCACCATCGGCCTCGTCGTCGGCGACTGCGTCGGGCGTGGGCTGTCGGCCGCGGTGGTGATGGGCCAATTGCGCACGGCCGCACGGGCTCTGCTGCTGCGCGGCGCGGGCCCGGCACAGCTGCTCGGCGAACTCGACACCGTCGCCGCCAGCATCCCCGGCGCGATGTGCACGACGGTGTGCGCGGCCATCCTCGATCCCGAGCGTGGCCTGATCCGCTATTCCAGCGCCGGGCACATGCCGCCGGTGCTGGCCGATCCGGGCGGCAAGGGCCGACTACTCGAGGGCGGGCGCGCGGTGCCGCTGGCCACGTTCGATCCGCCCCAGCGGCCGGAGGCCACCACGCCGCTCGCCCCCGGATCGACCCTCGTGCTGTTCACCGACGGGCTCGTCGAACAGCGCGGCGTCGACATCAATATGCGTTTCGACGAACTCGCCGACGAATTGTCCGGCGCCGCGGACGACCCGCCCCGCGAGGTCGCCGACGCGGTGCTGTCGCGACTGCGCCCGGCCGGCGGTTACGACGACGACGTCGCCATGGTGGTCTACCGGCAGCCGCCGCGGCCGCTGCGGGTGGACGTGCCGGCCGAGGCGGGGCGGCTGGCCGCCGTGCGCCGCGAACTGGCGGCGTGGCTGAGCGCGGCCGCGGTCCCGCAGGAACTGGCCGCCGATCTCGTCGCCGCCGCCAACGAGGCGTGCAGCAACAGCATCGAGCATGCCTATCTGGGCGGTGCGCCGGGCCGCATGGTGCTCACCGCCGACTGCGCGATCAATCAGGTCACCATAGAGGTCACCGATACCGGCGTCTGGCGGCCGCTGCCGGAGGATCCGGGCCCGCGCGGGCGCGGCATCGCCATGATGCGCGCGCTGACCGACGAACTCGTCATCGACAACACCGGGGCGGGTACCTCGGTGCGGATGGTCGTGACGCTACCCGCGGTCACCTTCTCGGCCGCCAGCCGGATCTGATGCGCGAAGGTGACACGGGGCGCATTCCCGCCAGCGACCGTTCCGCAACGTCCGGAACACCCGTACACCTGCGGTTTTCCCGGCGGGCAAAACTACGAAACACCGGCCAATACGACAACGATGCAGCGCGGAGAGCGGGTTCATGGCAGATTGTCTTGATGTGACCAACACTTCCGGAGACGCGTATCCCCTCGCCGACGCGATGACCACCTCGGTCTCGGTGCACGACGAAGCGACCGTCCTCACGGTGGCCGGTGAGGTCGACCTGGCGACCGCACCCGCACTGGAGAACGCGATCGAGGCGGCGCTGAGCGGCAGCCCGGCGGCCTTGATCATCGACCTGCTGCAGGTGACGTTCCTGGCCTCCGCCGGCATGGCGGCGCTCGTCGGCGCGCACCAGCGAGCCGGGCAAGCGACCCGCATCGCGGTGGTCGCCGACGGTCCCGCCACGGGACGCCAGCTCAAGATGACCAACCTGGACCAGGTCTTCGCAATGCATCCGACCCTGGACCAAGCCCTGGCCGGGCTGCGCGAAGGCTGACGCCCCGCACCGCCCGGCCCGCGGCGGCTCAGACCAGTTCGCGCAGCTGCTCGATCAGCTTGACCCGCTCGGCGGGGGTGCCCGCCAGCGGGACCACGTTCAGCACCGTGACACCCGCCTCGCGGAAGGCCGCGACGCGTTCCTTGACGAATCCGGCGGGACCGATCAGGGAGATGTCGCGGACCAGTTCGTCGGGCACCGTCGCGGCCGCCGCGTCCTTCTCACCGGCCAGGTACAGCTCCTGGATGCGGTCGGCCTCGGCGCCGTAGCCGTACTTGGTGGCGAGGGCGTGGTAGAAGTTCTTGCCCTTGGCGCCCATGCCGCCGATGTACAGCGCCAGGTGCGGCTTGACGAACTCGCGCAGGCCCTCGACATTGTCGCCGATGGCCAGGGCCGGGCCAGCGTACACGTCCAGCTCGCCCAGCGCCGGGTCGCGCTTGGCCTTCCCGGCCGCCAGCGCGTCGCCCCAGACGTCGTGCGCCTTCTCCGGCAGGAAGAAGATCGGCTGCCAGCCCTCGGCGATCTCGGCCGCGAGTTCCACGTTCTTCGGGCCGAGCGCGGCCAGCAGCACCGGAATCCGTTCCCGCACAGGGTGATTGATCAGCTTGAGCGGCTTGCCGAGTCCGGTGCCCCGATCGGCGGGCAGCGGGATCGTGTAGTACTTGCCCTCGAATTCCAGGCGCTCGCGCCGCCACACCCGGCGGCAGATCTCCACGACCTCGCGGGTGCGGCCGATCGGCGCGTCGTAGGGCACGCCGTGGAAGCCCTCGATCACCTGCGGGCCGGACGCGCCCAGGCCGAGGATGTAGCGGCCGTCGGACACGTAGTCCAGTCCGGCGGCGGTCATGGCGGTCAGCGTGGGGGTGCGGGTGTAGAGCTGCAGGATGCCGGACGCCAGCTGCACGCGGTCGGTCTTGGCGGCGAGGTAGCCCAGCCCGCTGACGGCGTCGTAGGAGTACGCCTCGGGCACGAAGGCGATGTCGAGACCCGCCCGCTCCAGATCGGCGACCTCCGCCGCCACCTCTTTGAAGCCGCCCGCATAGTTGATGCCCAGTCCGATACGCATGGATCCGAACCTACCCAGTCTCCCCGCACCGCTCGCGGGCCGCCCGTCATGGCGGCGGACGCGCCCCCGCACCGGGCTCGCGTCGGCCGGACCCGCCGCGCCCGGTACGGTGGTCGGCGAACCGCATGCCGATCTTCGAAACGGGAGGCCCCGCAGCATGTCTCAGGACACCACGTCGTCGCCGCAGTCCACGACGTTCGGGGAGGCGGCGATCGGGCGGTATCTCGAGGATCTGGCGGCGAAGATCCCCGCGCCCGGCGGCGGCGCGGTGGCCGCCCTGCACGCCGCGCAAGGGGCCGCCCTGGTGGCCATGGTCGCGCGCTACACCACCCGAGCCAAGGACGCAGACAACCGTCCCGTCGTCGACCGCATCATCGCCGCCGCCGACGCGGCCCGCGACCGCGCACTGACCCTGGCCGAGGCCGACGCAGCCGCCTTCACCGCAGTCGGCGCAGCCTACAAACTGCCCAAATCGACCGACACCGAGACCGCCGCCCGCACCGAGGCGATCACAGCCGCACTGCTACAGGCCGCCCGAGTACCCGCCGCCGTAGTCACCGAAGCAGACGAAATCCTCTCCCTCGCAACCGATCTACTCCCCATCGGCAACCCCAACGTGGTGACCGACATAGGCGCCGCCGCCGCAGCAGCCCGAGCCGCCGCCACCACCTCCCAACTGAACATCGCCATCAACGTGGCTTCCCTCCAAGAAAACCACGGCGCCGAGTTCGCCCCCGCCCTACGCACCATCGAAGAACTAATCGCCCGAGCCGACGCCCTACACGCCGACGTCATCGCCGCCATAACCCGCTGACGGCTGACCGCCGACCACTGACGGCTGATCGCTTACGGCCGACCGCCGACCGCCGACCGCCGACCAGGGGTACTAACCCCTCCCTCCCCACGCAACAACAACGGTTTTCGGCGCGTGACGGGGTTTTTGGGGGGGGGGGGCGGGGCGCGGCGGGCGCGCCGCCGCCCCCCCCCGCCACCCCGCACGGCGGGC
>NZ_JARWOP010000210.1 GCF_029868745.1 Nocardia wallacei
GGGCGGGTCTGACCTTCGGGGGGGGGGGGGGGGGTGGCCGAACGGGCGGGGGGGGGGGGGGGGGCGAATGGGGGCGCTGGGGGGGGTGGCGGAATGGGGTGCGTGCCAAGGTGGCGCAGAGTGGAGCGCGGCGGGGGATGTAATGGGAAGTGTGGGAGGGGATGAGGGTGGGGTGATTGTTATTGCGGACTAGTTGCTGTGTGGCGTGATGAGAGTGGGCATTCAGCGGGTTGTCCCAGGATGTCCGTGGCCGCGCGGTACAGTGCTGCCGTCCAATCAGTCCGTGAGCGATTATCTGGCGAACCATGCCGGGGCGTGCGCGGCAGCGGCGAGTCGGCGTCGTGAGCGAGAGGGAGGACCGATGTCCGAGGCCGGGGGCGAGCCGGCGAGTGAGACTTACCGGATGCCTGTGTCGGTGCGGGTGGCGCAGGTGGTGGCGGTGGGGATGGCCGCGATCGGCCTGGTGTGTACGGGCGCCGCGGGCTGGCTGTTGGGCGGACGCTCGGCGCTGATCACGTCGCTGTCGTTCGTGCCCACCTGGTTGCTGGGACTGACGGCGCTGGCCTTCGGCGCGGCGGTGGGCGGCGGCATCCGGATCGGCGCGATTTTCCTCGCGGGATTGAACATGCTGTGGACCGTCCCGTCGATCAGCGGGGGCCACCCGCCGGGCTGGCTCGGCCCGCTCAGTTCGGTGGTGGTGATCGTGCTGCTGTTCCGCCGCGCGGCGCGGGATTGGTTCGAACCCGATGGGTGGTGATCGACCGGAACGCGGCTGTTACCAATCCCTAACCTGAAGCGCCGATTCGCAATATCCGTGCAACCGGTTGCTCCTAGTGTGACGACATGAGTAGTACACCGGCCGCGGGCACGGGCATTCATGTCAGCGGCCTCGGTAAGTCGTTCCGGGTCGGCCGCCGGTCGGTGCAGGCGCTGGACGCGGTGGATCTGCACACCGAGCAGGGCACGTTCCTGTCGCTGCTGGGCCCGTCCGGATGTGGGAAATCGACGGTGCTGCGCATCCTGGCCGGTCTGGAAACGCCCTCGGCCGGCACCGCCCGGATCGACGGCGCCACCCCGGCCGAGCTGCGCCGCCGCCACGGGTTCGGCATCGCCTTCCAGGATTCGGCGCTACTGCCTTGGCGCAGTGTGGAATCCAATATCAAGCTGCCATTGCAGGTGGCCGGGCTGCCGGTGGACCGGGAGTCGATCGCCGATCTGATCGCACTCGTCGGCCTGGAAGGGTTCGAGAAGGCGAAGCCCGCGCAGCTGTCCGGCGGTATGCGGCAACGGGTTTCGATCGCACGGGCGCTGGTCGTGCAGCCATCCGTGCTGCTGCTGGACGAACCGTTCGGCGCGCTCGACGATATGACCCGCCAGCGCCTGAACCTCGAGCTGCTGCGCATCTGGACCGAGAAGCCCGCCACCACACTGATGGTCACGCACGGCATCGGCGAGGCGGTGTTCCTCTCCGACGTGGGGGGGGGGGATAGGCCCCGGCCCGGGGGGGGGGGGGGGGTTGTGGGGCAGGGCCCGGCCCCGCCCCCCCCCCCCGGG
>NZ_JARWOP010000211.1 GCF_029868745.1 Nocardia wallacei
TAACCCCCGACGCCCGGAACCTCGCCCTGGGCATGGTCGCCGCTCAGCTGGCGGAGATCCAGCTGATGCGGGCCATGCTCGGCCTGGGCTGAGCGCACGCGTCAGGGGGTGTGCCGGACCTCGCCACACCCGCACGGGTACCGGATCAGCTGCCGATGACGGCGTTCATGATGGTGCCCGCGCTGGTCGCGACGCCACCACCGATCATGGCGCCCGCGATCATCTTCGGCGATTCCAGGGCACCGCCGCTCCACTTCTCCCAGGCGAACTTGCCACCGCCGTAGGTGACGGCCGTGACGCCGGACAGCAGAACGAACCAGGTGAAGTACCGGACCAATTTCATCAGCTTGTCGGCGGCCGGTGGGGTTTCCGGCGTCGGATTGCCGACCTGGGCTAACACCGTGCTGTACATATCGTGGGCGGCGAGAACCATGCTCACGTTCGTGTCCTCTCGGATGCTGAGGTGATGCCGGTGTGAAGCAGTCCGCCCGGATGACACGGTGGGCGGCGGGAGCATGCTGGTAGAACTCGTCGATCACCATCGATTGAACCGCATTTGCCGGCGCCGCCGGAAGCAGACACACCAGATCGCCGCACGTGATCATGCGACCGAAAACCCACGGCCCGTTAGAGGCCGATTATTCGGACACGAGGCACCAGGACACGCCCGTATGCCTGCACGCGGCCCGAAGCGAGGGGCTACAGCGTGGCGGCCAGTTCTCGCAACACCGGCAGGCTCACCGAGCCCGCGCCCAGTACGGCATCGTGGAACGCCCGGATGTCGAAGTCCGCCCCGAGCCGTTCGGTCGCCAGCGCCCGCTGCCGCCGGATCTCGAGCTGACCCACCTTGTAGGCGACGGCCTGGCCGGGGATGGCGATATAGCGGTCGACCTCGACGAGGATCTCCGACACCGCGACCGGCGCGTTGGCGGTCATGAAGTCGATCGCCCGCTGACGGCTCCAGCCCTTGGCGTGCAGACCGGTGTCGACCACCAGCCGGCACGAGCGCCAGGAGTCGGCGGCCAGCATGCCGACCCGCGCGAGATCGTCGTCGTACAAACCCATTTCGTCGGCGAGCCGCTCGGTATAGAGCGCCCAGCCCTCCACGAAGGCGGTATTGCTGAACGACTGCCGCTGGAAGCGCGGCAACCCGTCGAGTTCGTTGGCGATGGTGAGTTGCAGGTGGTGACCCGGTATGGCCTCGTGGAACGCCACCGCGGCGGTCTCGAATCGATTGCGGCCCTGCGCTTCGTGCAGATTGACGAAGTACGCCCCGGGCCGGGAACCGTCCGCGGCGGGCGGGAAGTAGTACGCGCCGGGCGCGTCCGCGGCCAGGAAATCCGGGACCGGTGCGATATCGCATCCTTCGCGCGGCAGCCGGCCGAACCAGCGCGGCATCTCGGCGGCCGCGGCGCTCAGGTACCGCTTCGCGTCGGCCAGGATCTCGGCGCCGTCGGTGTAGCGCAGCGTGGTGTCCGCCCGCAGCCGGGCGAAGATCGCGGCCTGCTCGGTGGTGCCGAACAGCCGCTCGCCCACCTCGGCGTACTCCTCGCGCAACCGCTCCAGCTCGGCCAGGCCCAACTCGTGGATCTCGTCGGCGCCCAGGTCGGGCAGGGTGGTGTGGTGACGGAGCAGGCGCCGGTAGATGTCCTCGCCGTCGGCGCCCAGCCAGCACAGACCCGGTTCGTCGTCGGGCCGGGCCGCGGGAAGCAGTTCGTCGGCGAGCATGTCGCGGTAGATCCGGAAGGCCGGACGGATCACGTCCCGGGCGACCTCCGACAGCGTTGCGCGCCAAGCGTTTTCCTCGTCCCACTCGGCGGGCCCGGGGAAGGTGACGAACGGGTCGGTCACGAGATCGGAGGCGAGGTAGCCGTCGAGTTGGTTGAGGGAGCGTTCGACGGTGATCCGGGCCGGCGTCCGACCGCCTTTCAGGCCCGCCCGGAATCGCTCGACCGCCTGGCCCAGCAGCGTGCCGAACTGCCGATGCCGCCGCACGAGCGCCCACGCGTGCTCCGGCCGCGGCGCGTTGACCTGCGGGGCCAGCGTCAGGATGCCGGCGTGCACGCCGTCCATCTGATCCGACGCCAGCTCCGCGGGCCGCCAGGACAGCCGGTCGATCCCCGACTCCAGCTCGTTCTGCAGCAGGCTGCGGGTGATGCGGTCCCGCGCGTCCAGCCGCGCCGGATCCAGTACCGACACCTCCCCCAGCATCCCCTGCCAGGCCGACAGCAGAAGTTGTTCGGCGGCTTCGGACAGGTCTTCGATGCGATCGTCGAAGCGCCTGTCCCCCAACAGGGTCGCGGAACTGGGCGACGATTCGAGCACGCTGTCCCAATACCGTTCGGCGAGATCGATCAGCTCCTCGTGCGCGTCCATGGCGACCATCATGCCGCGCGGGCGGGCTCCCGCAACGGCATTTCCGCGCCGGCTCAGTCGGCCGCCCAGGGCAGCAGCACGATCTTGCCGCGGACCCGCCCGGACTCGCTGAGCTTGTGCGCCTCCGCCACATCCGCCAGCGACAGCACTCGCTCGACCTCGACGTGCAGTTCGCCGCGCGCGGCCGAGCCGGCGATCTCGTGCAGTTCGGCGCCGGACGGTTCGACGTAGACGCGGACGTAGCGCGGATCCTGCTCGGCGTCCGAACCCTGCGTGTCGATATACCGGCCGTCGGGCCGCAGCACGCGCAGCGAGCGCGAGCCGTACTCACCGCCGATGAGATCGAGGACGACATCGACATCGCGCACCGCCTCGGCGAAATCGACGGCCGTGTAGTCGATCGGCTCGTCGACGCCGAGCCCGCGCAGGAATTCGTGATTGGCGGCGCGGGCGGTGCCGATCACGTAGGCGCCGCGTGCCTTGGCGAATTGCACTGCCAGATGGCCGACTCCACCGGCGGCGGCATGGATGAGCACGCGCTGCCCGGCCCGCAGCCCGGCGAGCGCCTGCCATCCGGTCAGCGCCGCCACCGGCAGGGCCGCGGCGTGCACGTGATCGAGTTCGGCGGGCTTGCGGGCCAGCGAATCCGCCGGTAGCGCAACGTATTCGGCGTAGGCCCCGGACCGGCTCAGCAGCATGCCGAACACCTCGTCGCCGAGATCGAACGCCGTCACCCCGGCACCGAGTTCGGCCACCGTGCCCGATACGTCGAAGCCGAGCGTGAAGGGCGGCTCGCCCACCCGCATCACCTCGCCGGACCGGAGCTTCCAGTCCGCCGGGTTCACCGAGGTGGCGGCCACGCGCACCAGCACCTCGCCCGGCTGCGGCGCCGGGCGAGGCAGGTCCGCGGTCTCCAGCACGTCGGGGCCGCCGAATGTCTTCTGAGTAATCGCTCGCATGATCTCGATTCTGTTGTGCCGTAGTATCCGTTGGGAAGAAGGCACTATTTCGATACCGAGGTACCCGATGGATACCATGTGTGACTGGGATGCCGACCCGGACGGCCTGGTGGGCAGCTATCTGCACCGGTGCCCCGCGCGCGAGATCCTCGCCGTGCTGGCGGACAAGTGGGTGCTGCTGGTGCTGGGCGTGCTGCGAGCCGAGGGAGGTCCCGTCCGGTTCAACGATCTGCGCCGCCGCCTGGACGGCATCACGCAGAAGATGCTCACCCAGACGCTGCGCACCCTGGAGCGCGAGGGTCTGGTCCGCCGCTCGGTGTATCCGACCGTGCCGCCGCGCGTGGAGTACGCGCTGACCGAACTGGGCGCGAGCCTGGGCCGGGTCACCCACCTGCTGGGCGACTGGACCGTCGAGCACAAGGACGAGATCCTCGCCGCCCGAGAGCAATTCGACGAACGCCAGGCCGCGGCGCCGGCTCCCCTGTGAACCGTGGCGCGGATCGGACACGCGGTCGCACGACGACCCCCGCCGTGCAACCGCGGCGGGCGGAATTGGCATGTTTTAAGCGCATCCAGCTACCGTTCGCGCCGCATCGGGGAACCCGCGAGCACCGACTCGCGCGGCTCGAACGGCTCTGCGCCGCTGGCCGCGGCACGCACAGCGCACGGGTGACGCCCCATACTCGAGATCGTCCGCGAATAGCCGAAAGTGTGCGGGCGCGCGGCACTTTCGAGACGGGAAGTTGCGCCGGCCGGGGTGCCGTCGCTAGGGTTGGCCGCCAATAGGAACGTTATAGTTCCTTGAATAACCCCAGCGCGGAGCCCTGCATGAGCGGACGCACACCTCACGATCTCCGGAGCCTGTCCCGGCAACTGGTCGGCCACTTCGCCACTCATGTGGCGACCTGCGCCACCCTGCCCGGCGACGCCCTGCACGGTGACATCACCACCGTCACCCGGGTCTGCCTGGAACTGACGATCGACCTGCTCGAGGGCCGCGACCCCGCCGACAAGGTCGAGCGGTTGCAGCGCGCCGCGGCGGACTGGGCCCGCGAGGGCATTCCGATCGACACCGTGCACCACGCGGTGCACGAGGGATTCCGGCTGTCGTTCGATCTCCTGCTGAATCGCACCGATCCCACCGACCGGCCCGAGAACCCCGCGCAGCTTCTGCTACGCACCCTCGACACCATCACTCCCGCGGTCGCGCTGGCCTACGTGCGCGAGCATCAGGCGGCGGTCACCGAACACCACACGGCGGTGCACACCCTCGTCTCGGCGCTGCTCGCCGGGCACCCGACCTCCACCATGGCCCGGGAGAGTGGCATCGAGATCGCCGCGGCGTACGCCATCCTCGCGGTGCACGTACCGCGCCATCGCGACGAATCGCACCCCGGTGTCGATCCGAAGGTGGTCGCGCGCCGCAAACTTCGCCGACTACAGGCGGAGCTCGGCGCCCGCTGCGGCGGCCGGGCGCTGTCGCTGCTCAGCGTGGACGGCGGCACCCTGCTGATCCCCGAGGATATGGCCGCCGCGGACACCGTCACCTCCGGCGGGCTCGACGAGCTGGTGCTCGGATTGTCCACCGCGGCACAGGTACCCGTCACGGCCACCGTGATCACCGCTGCGACCCAACAGATTCCGGACGCCGCGGACCGGGCGCACGAACTGCTCGACATGGTGCTGCGCCTGGACAGCTCGCCCGGCCTGTACCGGTTCGCCGATCTGGCCATGGAGTATCAGCTCACCCGCCCCGGTCCCGGACTGGACCGGCTCGGCGCGCTGCTCGATCCGCTGGACGCCTATCCCGACCTGCTCGACACGCTGCGGCGGCATCTGGCGACGGGCCTGTCCCGCCAGCGCACGGCCCGCCAGCTGCAGGTGCACACCAATACCGTCGACTACCGGCTCAAACGGATCGGCCAGCTCACCGGCCTGGACCCGGCGCAGCCCAGCGGCCTGTGGTACCTGCGGGCCGCTCTCATCGCGCGGACCTATCGAGATGCCGTGCCCGGCAACGGGGTTCACTGATCAATACCGCTCCCCGCACAGTGCCAGCGCGGTGCGGGCGAACAACGGCGCCAGCTCGGGCAGCGCCGCCGCGCCGCGCTCGTACAGGCAGGCGCGAATGCGATCGTCGATGCCGCCGAGCAGCATGTCGATCAGTTCCCGATCCGGTTCCGCGGCCAATTCCCCACGGGTGACACCCAATCGGGCGACATCGGCCAGATAGTCGGCGAACAGCCGATGCACCCGCGCCCGATGCGCCACCAGCGGCGCGCCCGCCACCAGCGTCTCCACATAGAGCGCACGCGCCGCGGCGGGCTGGCCGGCCAGCACCGACAGGTAGATCTCGAACAGCGTGCGCACGCGCTCGTGGAAATTGACCGGATCCGCGGCGTCCACCGCCTCGCGCAACCGGCGCAACCCCAGCTCGACGCCGTAATCGTAAGCGGCGGCGAAGCATTCGTCCTTACCTGCGAACATTGCGTAGAAGGTGCGCCGCGCCACCTGCGCCCGGGACACGATGTCGGCGACGGTGGTCGCGGAGTAACCGAGTTCGCCGACGGCCACCAGCGCCGCCCCGCACAGTCTCCGGTGCTGCGAGGACTGCACCTCCGCCCGGGACAGGCGGTGCCGGCCGCGGGGTAACGGACCGTTCCGGCCCTCGGTCTGCGCACTCATGCAAACAGAATATTGAGCCGGAGCCGAACGCACGCGACCGGCGCAGAACCGAACGGACCGTACTTTCGCCGGAGTCGCTACATGGTGACTGCGCACCAGCGGCTTCGGCGCCACACGCGACCCCGGCGAGCAGGCGAACGAGCGGGCGACCGCCCGGTGCCCGGCCAGCAACCCCGGCGGCCAGACCACCGCGCCGAGTGCCGAAGTTCACAACCATTCCTGTCCGGCTACCGTCGCCCCGGACACCTGCCGCGTCCGGCGGCGGGATCAATCGACCTCGCCCAGTAGGAAATTCGTGATCGGCTCGCCCTGCGGCGGGATGAGGTGACCGACATCGGGTAGCAGGTGCAGTTCGGCGCGAGTGTGTTCGCGCAGCCGCTGGTAGGTCTGCACCGAATCGAGCAGGGCGTCCCGGGCGCCGACCACCGCCAGCAATCCAGCCTCGATCCCGGCCAGCTGGTCGCCGGTGAAGATCGGCAGTGTGTCGGTGCGCGGGCGAAAATGTCTGGTGATGGTCGCGGTGTCGGCCACCAGGCGGTCGGCGTCGGGCACGCCGCGCAGTCCGGCGCCCAGCACGTAGCGGGCCAGCGCGCGGCGGCCCGGATCGCCGCCGAGCGACAACAGCAGCGCCGGAACCACGAAAGCCCATCGCTGACGCCCGATTCCGCTCGGATTCAACAGGGCCATCCGGGTGATCCGGCCCGGCCGGCGCACCGCGTGGTCGAGCGCGATCCAGCCGCCCAGCGACGCCGCCAGCACGGCCGCCTCCCCGACCTCGCAGCGGTCCAGCACGGCGTCCAGCCAGGCCGCGTACCGGTCGGACTCCAACGGCGGACGGATCGGGGCGCTCAACCCGGGTTCGCCGATGATGTCCACGGCCAGCACGCGAAACCGGCTGGCGAGCACCGTCATCGAGGACAACCAGGCGGTGGAGTTCGTCGACGAGCCGTGCAGCAGCACCAGTGCCGGCGCGGACGGAGATCCCGCGGCGAGCACGAAGGTCTCCCCGCCGGGGACCGGCACGCGGCGCTGTTCCAGCGGAATCGGCGCATGCGCCAATCGTTCTCGGTAAAGCTCGGTCAGTATTCGGTGGCCCGCGGCACTGCGGTAGATATCGATCACGGTGCCGGGGCGGTATGACCCGCCCCCATCAGCGGTCCGTTCATGCCCCGGATTCTCCCAGCCGAAGCCCTTCGGGGCGGCGGCTTTCCGGTCTCGATGACCGACCGTTTCGATGGCAAACACTCAGGAATCGGGACGGGGAATCACCCGGCGACCCATTCGCCAGTGGATTGCCCCATCCCGATTCCGTGGCTATTTCACGCCGGTGCGCAGTACCGAATGCCGTACGCCGTAGGTGAAATACACCGCCAGGCCGATCACCATCCAGATCAGGAACCGCAGCCAGGTCTCCACCGACAGGTTCAGCATCAGCCACAGACACGCCAGCACGCCGAGAATCGGCACCAGCGGCACCAGCGGCACCCGGAACCCGCGCGGCAGATCCGGCCGCGTCCGGCGCAGGATCAGCACGCCGATAGACACCAGCACGAACGCGAACAGCGTGCCGATATTGACCATTTCCTCGAGCGTGCCGAACTCCACGAACCCGGCCAGCACCGCGCAGACCACACCGACGATGACGGTGATCCGCACCGGAGTGTTGCGCTTTCCGGTCTGGGCCAGCGAACGCGGCAGCAGCCCGTCGCGCGACATGGCGAACAGCACCCGGGTCTGACCCAGGAACATCACCATGACCACGGTCGTCAGGCCCGCCAGCGCACCGATGGAGATGATGTTCTTGGCCCAGGTCGCCCCGTGCAGCGCGAACGCCGTCGCGAGGGTGGCGTCCTTACCGGCCAGATCGGTGTAGGGCACCATGCCGGTCAGCACCAGCGACACCACCACGTACAGCACCGTGACGATCAGCAGCGATCCGAAGATGCCGCGCGGCACGTTGCGCTGCGGGTTCTTGGTCTCCTCGGCGGTCGTGGCGACCACGTCGAACCCGATGAACGCGAAGAACACCAGACTCGCCGCGGCCAGCAACCCGTACCAGCCGAAGGTGCTGTTGCCCGCGCCGGTCAGCCACGAGAACAGCGACTGATGCACGCCGCTACCGGCGTCGCTCGGCTTCGACGGCGGAACGAACGGCTTCAGATTCGACGCCTTGAAATAGGTGAGGCCGACGACCACCACCAGCGCGATCACCGCCAATTTGATCGCGACCGCCACCGCCGACACCCGCGACGACACCTTGGTGCCGATCACCAGCAGCACGCCCAGCGCCGCGATCAGCAGCACCGCACCCCAGTCGAAGCTCACCGAGCCGAAGTGCACGATCGGCGGGCGCGAACCCATCACCTCGCCGAGATATTGCGACCAGCCCTTCGCCACCACCGACGCGGCCAGCGCGAATTCCAGAATCAGGTCCCAGCCGATGATCCAGGCGGCGAATTCGCCGAACGTGGCATAGGAAAAGGTGTACGCACTGCCCGCCACCGGCACCGTGGACGCGAATTCCGCGTAGCACAGCGCGGTGAGCCCGCAGGCGATCGCGGCGAAGACGAATGCCAGCGAGACCGAAGGCCCGGCGACATTGCCGGCGGTTCGCGCGGTCAGGGTGAAAATACCGGCGCCGACCACCACGGCGACGCCGAAGATGGTGAGATCCCAGGCCGTTAGGTCGCGGCGCAGTTTCGCGTCCGGTTCATCGGTATCGCGGATGGATTGCTCGACACTTTTGGTGCGCAGCAATCCACCCCACCAGCCGACCGACGAGCTGTCGGTGGCCTGCTGTTCTGGCTCCGGTATAGCCAAGTCCTTCTCCTCCGTCCACGACATCACACCGGACATCGCGCTTTTCAGACGTGCCGGCAGAATTTAACAGCCGGATGGTGTGATCTGCGTCTCGGGTTGCTGACTTGATGCCAACCTGATGCGCGTGGCGCGCCCGGGTCAGCCGCACAGCTGCGACAACACTGCGAGGAAGTCCCGGCCCGCCGGGGTGAACGCCCAGCGGGTGTGGCCGAAAAGGTAGTCGCGGTAAGCGATCTCGGCATTCTCGCGATTCGGCTCGGGCAGCACCGTGAGGAAGTAGTCGATCTCGGACAGCTCGTACTCGACATGTACCAGCGGGAACAGCGCCGGCAGCGCCCGGCGCTCGGCGGCGTCGAGCGGCCGCACCTCACGATAGGCGGCCAGGAAGGCGGCGAGCTGGTCGGTGTGTATCCGCGCGGGCTCGCCCGCGCGCAGCGCGAGCCAGTCCACGGCGAACCGTTCGATCGCGGTGGCCAGGTCGAATACGGCGGCCGTCCGGTTGGCGAGGCCGAAATCGATGACCGCCGTGATCTCGTCCCCGTCCCACAGCAGGTTGGTGCCGTGCCAGTCGTTGTGGGTCCACAGCGGGGGCAGGCCGGAGAGGTCCACGCACAGCGAGTTACCGCCCGCCGCCCGGCGCAGGGACTCCACCTCCGCCCGCCAGCCGCACTGCTCGAGAAACGCCCCGACCGCGGGGCGCGCGGCCGCGCGTCGGGCGACGGACTCGGCGAAGTCGGTGCACAACCCGGCCAGCAGCGGCCGCGGCGGCCGGGCCGGTGCGTCGTAGCCCGCCGCGGCCAGGTGCGTCCGGGCGAGCAGCCCGCCCGCGGCGGCCGCGTGCGCCACCGACAGATACGGCGACCACGAGAAGGCGTCGCGGTAGCTGTCCTCGCCCGCACCGACGGACTGGATCTCGTAGGTGAACTCGCCACGTGAAAAGAACTGCCGCACCGCCGGAATCCGAATCCCCTGAGACCGCAGGTGCGCCGCGAACGCATGCTCCTCGGCCAGCGCCGCCGTGTCGCGCAGCGCCCTGGGCAGTCGTTTCACGACGACGCGCGTGCCGTCCGGCCGCCGCACCCGCGCCGTGGCCGAGAGTGGTCGCGGGCTGCGCCATTCGATGGCGGCCGCGCCGCCGAGTTCGGCGAGTTCCAGTGGCGGCCAATCGGGTTCGGCCACGGGGTGCTCGCCCATGCCGAACACCCGGTCGTCAGCCACGGGCGTGCCCGGCGAACCGCCGTTCGAGCACCACCAGCAATCCCGTGGCCAGCCCCGCGGCCAGGAACGAGAACAGCGACGCCGACGACCACCAGCTCGGGTGCACGCCGATCGCGTTCTGCACATCGGTCCACAGCCGCGCCCACCACGCCACCGAACCGGGATTGAACACCTGATACACGGCGAATCCCAGCAACCACGGCAGCAGCATGAGCGGCCGCGCCGGAGCCCGGTCCGATAGATCCCAGCCGTGCGCGCCCGAACCGGATCTGCCGCGCCCCCAGCAGAAGTCGACCACCAGCACCGCGCACAACGGCACGAACACCGAACCGATCAGCAGCAGGAAATTGGCGAAGCCGGTGAAGTCGCGCACGCCCAGCGCCAGCACCGTCGCCAGCACGCCCACCACCGCGGCCAGGATGCGGCGGTCCACCCGCGGCAGCAGATTCTGCAGCGACATCGCGGTCGAATACACGTTGGCGAAGGACTGATCGGATTCGCGCAGCACCAGCACCGCGAAGAACACCCAGCCCGCCGCGACGCCGAGAAAGGTGTCGAAGATCCGGTCCGGGTCGCCGCCGACTTGGATCAGCGCCACCACGCCCAGCAGATAGCACCAGATCTGCGCGATCGAGTAGCCGAACAGCGTGGCCCCGGAGGCGGCGCGCGCGGAATGCGCGTGCCGGGTGTAGTCGGCGGCCAGTGGCACGAACGACACCGCGACCGCGAGCGCCGTGTCCACGCCGGGGAAGAACCCGCTCCACGAGGTGCCGGAAACGTGCGGCAGCGGGTGCCGCAGCAGTTGCACGGTGAAATAGAGCATCGAGATCGCGACCGCCACGGTGACGTACTTGCGCAGGATGTGCAGCACGCTCAGCGGCCAGATCGCCATCGCCGTGCACAGCGCGCCCGCGGCGACGACCACGACGCCATGGTCCACGCGGTCGTGGGTCAATACCCGGACGCCGCCGGAGATCACCGTCAACTCGAACACGCCCCAGCCGACGCACTGCACGATGTTGGCCACCGTGGGCAGATACGACAGCCGCGTCCCGAACAGGCCGCGGAAGTTGGCCATGGCCGGTGCGCCGGTCCGCGCGCCGACCGCACCGGCCGCCGCGACCAGGCCGGTGCCGATCAGCGTGCCGAGCACCGTGGCCAGCAACGCGCCCGCGATCGGCAGCTGCGGATGGCCTTCGGGTTGCAGGACATAGACGGCCCCGGTGAATCCGATGAGACTCACCCCGAGGTTGGCCCAGAAAGCGGTCTGGTCCCAGAACGACAGGCTGCGCGCCGGCTCGGTGGTCAGCACGAGGGGAGCCTCGGCGGAACGCCGTCGGGCACGGATGATCGTCATAGCGGCTCTCATGCTACGGACCGGACAGCAAATGTCCGGCGGGAGCGGCGCGGGCGGGCAGTCGGACCCGTGCGCGCACCGGGCACCGGCTTGCCGGTAACCTCTGGCCGGATGGTTAGTGTCTCCACTCCCCTGCAGCCGGACGCCGCGACTCGACGCTTCGGGCGAAGAGTGTGGCTGGTTCCGGCCGCACTGATCGCCGCCGCCGCCGTGTGGCTACGGCTGCCGACCTGGCCGCTCGAGCCGATCAGCGGGGAATTCATCGATCTGCAGGTGTACCGGCTCGGAGTCCAGGCATGGTGGCACGGCGCCGATATGTACGGGACGCTGCCGAAGACGACCCTGGGCGTGGGGCTCCCGTTCATCTATCCGCCGTTCGCGGCGCTGGCGCTGAGTCCGTTCGCGATGCTGCCCCTGCACGGCTCCGCGATCGCCTTCTTCCTGGTCTCCACCGCGGCGCTGGCGGTGACGCTCTACCTGGTGGCACGGCGGTACTGGGACGGCAGCACCGAGATGGTGCTGTGGGCCACCGCCTGCGCGGTGCCGCTGGGCCTGCTGCTGGAGCCGGTGCACGCGACGCTGGACTTCGGCCAGGTGAACCTGATCCTGATGGTGCTGGTGGTCGCCGACTGCCTGACCGCGCGCCCGAAGTGGAAGCGCGGCATGCTGATCGGCCTGGCCGCGGCCATCAAGCTGACCCCGGCGGCGTTCGTCCTCTACTTCCTGGTGCGT
Source organism: Nocardia wallacei (assembly GCF_029868745.1). GTDB lineage: Bacteria > Actinomycetota > Actinomycetes > Mycobacteriales > Mycobacteriaceae > Nocardia > Nocardia wallacei_B. The sequence goes on from NZ_JARWOP010000211.1 coordinate 12,148, forward strand.
CGCGACTATCGGGCGGCGGCGACCGCGGCGGTCACCGGGGCCGTGGCGAGCGCTCTCGCCTATGTGGTCATGCCCGGGGAGTCCACTCGGTACTGGTTCGGCGGCATGGGGAACGTGTCGGGGCTGAGCGGATCGGCATTCCACACCAACCAGTCCATCCAGGGCGTGCTGTCCCGCCTGCAGGTGCCCAAGCCGGAGTTCACCCTGATCTGGCTGGTGCTGGCGGTGGCGCTGCTGGCGCTGGTCGCGACGGCGATGCGGCAGGCCGCGGACACCCCGGCGCTGGCGCTGTCCTTCAATGCGGTCTTCACGCTGCTGGTCTCGCCGATCTCCTGGTCTCATCACTGGGTGTGGATCGCGCCGGGGCTGCTGGCCGCGCTCGGGGCGGCGAATCGGCTGCCGCGGCGACAGGCCCGGCTCTGGTACGCCGTCGTGACCGCCACGGCGGTCGTGTTCGTCATCGGCCCGCAGAACTGGGAGCCCGGCGACAACAACCGCGAATTCGACTGGACGCCTTGGCAACACGTGATCGGCAACACGTACGTGTGGTTGAGCGTGCTGCTGGTGGCGGTGTATGTGCTGGCGGGGCCGAAGCCTGCCACCCGCGATCGGCTGGTGCCGGAGTCGCTGCGCGGGCTGCGGACCCGCGCGGGAGCCAAGACCGAGACCGCCTGACTGCCGTACGATCGGTCGTATGCATTCCCCCGAGTCCGAGATCTCCGATCGGCGCCTGCTGCGCGGTGCCCGGTCGCGGCAGACCGTGACCCGGCATGCCGTCGACATCGCCTCGCTCGATGGTCTGGACGGGCTGAGTTTCGGCCGGCTGGCCGATGACCTCGGCATCAGCAAGGCGGGCATCCAGACGTTGTTCCGCACCAAGGAGAAGTTGCAACTGGCCACCGTGGCCGCGGCGGGCGCGCTCTTCGCCGAGCGGGTGATCGAGCCCGCGGCCGCCGCCGCGCGGGGTGCGGCGCGGTTGCGGGCACTGGTCGACAACTGGCTGGCCTACGCCACCGAGCCGGTCTTTCCCGGCGGCTGCTTCTGGAGCGCCAACCTGCCCGAATTCGACAGCCGCCCCGGCCCGGTCCGGGACGCGCTGGCCCGGCAACATCGGGACTGGCTCGCACTGCTCGCCCGCGAGGCCGGTAGGGCCACCGCCGCGGGGGACCTCCGCGACGCGGATCCCGAGTTGCTCGCCTTTCAGCTCGCGGCCGTGCTGACCGCGGCCAATACCGCCCTACGACTGGGTGATTCGCACGGCATCGAGACGGCGCACCGCGTGCTGGACGGCCTACTCGCCCACGGAACATCCCGATCCGCCCTACACTGAGCGCGTGTTCGATCGACGGCTGCTCGCCCTGCCCATGTTCGCCCTGGTGATCCCGCTGAGCGTGGCCGCCTGCACCACGGAGGGCGCCGGCACCAAGACCGAGTGCGGCGTCAGCGGGTGCACCGTCACCTTCGATCGCGGCGTGAACGCGAAGGCGAGCATCCTCGGCGTGGAAGCGGAACTGCTTGCGGTGAACGGCAATACCGTCACCCTGAAGGTGGCCGGGCAGCAGGTGGATGTTCCGGTCGGCGAGACCAGGCCCGCCGACGGTTTCGACATCACGGTCCAGGAGGTCAACGCGGACAATGTCGTGGTGCGCCTGAACAGCGGCCTGCAGTCCGGAAACCCGTCCTAGCACCGGTACACGCAGAACGGCCCGGCCTCGAAAGGCCGGGCCGCCTGACACCACGATTCATCGGGCCGTGTGCACGAACCAGCCCGGTACGCGGTGTACTCGGCGGGTCCTCACCAACCGCCGAGCAGGCCTTGATTCTGGATCGCCAGCGACTGCGCGTTGTCGGCGCCCACAAACGGCAACAGGGCCAGGAAAACTAACATCGACATCGAAAAAGCTCCTACATGTTCGCGTCGGTTCCGACGGGGTCTACGGTCTCAGAATTACCCGTATCCCCGCACGGCGAATCACCGATTAGGCCCCGGCGCATTCGCGCCGCGGATCTCGGCGCGCATGTCCAGGTAGTGCTGGTTGTACATGACGCCGAGGATGTTGCCGAAGGGGTCGACCACGGACGCGGTCACGAAGCCCGGACCGTGCTCACGCGGGGCCTCGTACTCCTTCGCGCCCAGGGACAGCAGCCGTTCGAATTCGGCGGGCAGGTCGTCGACGTGCCAGTGCAGGATCTCGCCGCCCGGCTGCGCGGGCGTCCCCGGCGGGCGGAAGCGACCGTCGATGAGGCCGAACTCCTGTGAGTAGTCGCCGACTCGGAATTCGACGTAGCCGGGCACGTGGTAATAGGCCTTCATGCCGAAGACCTCGCCGTACCACCGCTCGGCCGCGTCCAGATCGTCGGCGTAGAACGCGACATGGGCCATTCCTCGCAACATCGGTTTCTCCTTCGTTGTGTTGTGACTCCATCCTCGATGGCAAAGTGCTCACCGAATGAGCACTTTTCCGGGCAGAATTTCCGCATGCGTGCCGATCGACTCGTGGCGACCTTGTTGCTGATGCAGGACCGGGGGCGGGTGACCGCCTCCGAGGTGGCCGCGGAGCTGGAGGTGTCGGTCGCCACCGCGCGACGCGACCTGGAGGCGCTGTCCGCGGCGGGCGTCCCGGTATACCCGCAGCCCGGCCGCGGCGGGGGCTGGCAGTTGATCGGCGGCGCCCGCACCAACCTCAGCGGGTTGACCGCCTCGGAGGCACAGGCCCTGTTCCTACTCCTCGGACCGGCGGCGACCGCAGCGCCGGGCGTACGCTCGGCGCTGCGAAAACTGTTGCGCGCCTTGCCCGAGACGTTCCGGACCGAGGCCCGGGCCGCCGCCGACGCGGTGGTGGTGGACCCGGTCGGCTGGGGCGGGCGGGAAGCCGCCGCCCCGGAACTGGTCGGCTGGTTACAGCAGGCGGTGGTGCGCCGCGGCCGGATCGAGCTGGTCTACGAGCGCCGCGGCGAACGCTCGCGACGTCAGGTGGATCCGTGGGGGCTGGTCGACAAGGACGGCATCTGGTATCTGGTCGCCGGCACCGACCGCGGGCGGCGGACCTTCCGCGTCGACCGCATCGTCGCCGCCGAGCCGACCGGCGAAACCTTCGATATCCCAACAGATTTCGCGCTGTCCACGGCGTGGGAGGAGGTGGTCGGCGAGGTCGAGCAGCAGCGCGCGGCCACCTCGGCGACCGTGCTGATCTCCGCGGAGCTGGCGCCCATACTGCTCCACCAGCAGGGCAGGCACTGCGTGGTCGACGGATCGGTGGACGACGGTCGCACGCGGGTCCGCGTCACCGCGCCGACGCCATTGATGATCGCCCAGCAGCTGGCGGGATGGGGTGCGGCGATCGAAGTCACCGGCCCACCGGCGGTGCGCGCCGAACTCGCCCGATTGGGGACGGAGCTGGTCGAACGTTATCGCGATGCGCGCGGCGCGGTCACAGCCGCGCGGCGGCGGCCTTCATGAGCTGCCGCGACTTCTCCGGCGGGTCGGCCTGGATGCTCAGCCGGTCCATGACGCGGCGGTACAGGTCCAAGTCCTTTGAGCTGTCCAGATACAGTGCGCTGGTCAGTTGCTCGATATAGACGATGTCGGGCAGTTCCTGCTCGGCGAAGCGGAGAACGGCGAACGAACTGCCCACGGCCGCATGGCCGCCCGCGGCGTACGGCAGCACCTGAAGCGTCACGTTGGGCCGTTCGGACATCTCGACCAGGTGCTCCAGCTGCTCGCGCAGCACGGCGTTGCCGCCGACCGGGCGATGCAGCACGGTCTCGTCCACGATGGCCCACAGGGTCGGTGCGCCCGGCCGGTCGAGGACCTCCTGGCGGCGCAGGCGAAGCTCGACGCGGCGGGCGGCTTCGCCCTCCTCGTGACCGAGTTCGACGACGGCGCGGGTGTAGGCCTCGGTCTGCAGCAGGCCCGGAACCAGTTGCGCCTCAAAGGTTCTGATGGAGTGCGCGGCGTGCTCGAGGCCGATGTAGGTCTCGAACCATTGCGGTAGCAGGTCGCTGTAGCGGTGCCACCAG
>NZ_JARWOP010000212.1 GCF_029868745.1 Nocardia wallacei
GAGCCGGGGCTCGGCCGCGGGCCGGACGGTCGCTGACCGCCCTGCGGGGCCGGACGCGGCGCGTTGCCCGGCGTCGGCCGGGGACCGCCCTGCGACGGACCCGGACGCGGGCCGCCACCCGGAGCCGGACGCGGCGCGGGCCGCTCGGGCGCGGAGGTGAACGGGTTGTTGCCGACGCGCGGTGTCTTCGGGCCGGGCTTGGGACCGGAACGCTGACCCGGCTGTGCCGGAGCGCCACTCTTCGGCTGACCGGGACGCGGGCCACCGCCCGGAGCCGGACGCGAACCCTGCTGCGGCGCGGGCGCCGGAGCGGACTGCTGCGCGGCCGCCGGGGCCGGAGCGGCCGGGCGCGCGGCGCCGGGCTTGGGACCGGGCGCCGGAGCCGGGCCGGGCTTCACCGCCGGACCGGGCCGGGCCTCCTGCGACGGAGCCGACGCGGGCGCCGGAGCCTCGGAGCGGGCCGCCGGAGCGGACTGCTGCGCGGCCGCGGCAGGGGCCGATTGCTGCGCCGGGCTGGGCGTATTGCTACGCGGTCCGGGACGCGGACCGGGGGCGCCGGGTCCGGGCTTGCCGCCCGAACGCGCGGTCTGACCGGGGCCGGGCCGGGCGCCCGACTTCGCACTGCCGTTCGCCGGGGCTGATTTCGTCGAGAACGACTCCCGCAGCCGGCGCGCGACGGGTGCCTCCACCGTCGACGACGCCGACTTCACGAACTCGCCCTGCTCTTTCAGCGTTGCGAGTAGTTCTTTGCTCGTGACACCGAGTTCTTTTGCCAACTCGTGCACGCGGGCCTTGCCTGCCACTGCTCTCCTCACTGAGAGGTCGAGCGTGACAGTCCGTCCGGAGACGGAAGTCCGCACGACCTCCGATTATCTTCGATGGCCGATCATCGTTGGTACTTCACGGTGTGCTCATGAGTGCTCGTGCCTGTTCTCCACGTAGTGCTCCAGGGCTGAGATATCCAGTTTTCCGGACACTCTTAGCGCTCTGCCGAACGCTCGGCGCCGAACTGCTGCGCTCAGACAAGCCGAAGCGGGGTGCAACCAGGCACCCCGTCCGGGAAGTCCGTGCCGCGGATCGGGAACGACCGCAACACCGCCCTCGTCGGACGACAGCGCCACGACCCGCAACAGATCGGCGGCCAGCTCGCGCTTCCGGCAGCCCACACACGTCCGAACGGGACCCGAGGGTGGACCCTCGATCCGCGCGGTGCGCGTGGAAACCGGAGACTCGTGCTGAGCCTGCGTCCACTCTACCGCTGCCATGTCCCGAACCCCGCATCCAGCCCTCTGGTTAGTTACCAACCTGTCATCCCGCTCCGCCGTTCCGGCTGCTGACAGGCCGTTCCGGCCCGTCGGCGCCGGGTCTCAGCTGTGCGGCGCCTCCGTCCGGACCGAGCCCGTCACGTCGGGTGCGGCGTCGCTGCGGATGTCGATGCGCCAGCCGGTGAGGCGGGCCGCCAGGCGGGCGTTCTGACCTTCCTTGCCGATCGCCAGCGAGAGCTGGAAGTCGGGGACCACAACGCGCGCCGCACGCGCCTCCGGGTCCACGATCGCCACGGACACAACCTTCGAGGGGCTCAACGCATTCCCGACGAAGGTGGCCGGATCGTCGGCGTAGTCGATGATGTCGATCTTCTCCCCCGCCAGCTCGCTCATCACGTTGCGCACGCGCTGGCCCATCGGGCCGATGCAGGCGCCCTTGGCGTTGACGCCGGGGACATTGGTGCGCACCGCGATCTTGGAGCGGTGCCCGGCCTCGCGGGCCACCGCGACGATCTCCACCGAACCGTCGGCGATCTCGGGCACCTCCAGGGCGAACAACCGGCGCACCAGATTCGGATGCGAGCGCGAGAGGTTGATCTGCGGACCGCGCGGGCCGCGCGACACGGCGTAGACGTAGCACTTGATGCGGTCACCGTGCTCGTAGGTCTCGCCGGGAACCTGCTCGGCGGGCGGGATCAGGCCCTCCGCGCCGGTCGCCTCGCTGCCGATGCGCACCACGATGGTGCCGCGGGCGTTCATGCGGGCGTCGCGCTGCACCACGCCGCCGACGATGTCGCCCTCGTGAGTGGAGAACTCGCCGAACGACTTCTCGTTCTCGGCATCGCGCAGCCGCTGCAGCACCACCTGGCGGGCGGTGGTCGCGGCGATGCGGCCGAAACCCTCAGGGGTGTCGTCCCATTCGGAGATGGTGTTGCCGTCGGCGTCGACCTCGCGGGCCAGCACGCGCACCACGCCCGTCTTCTGGTTGATGTCGATGCGGGCGTTGGGCTGATGGCCCTCGGTGTGCCGGTACGCGGTCAGCAGCGCGGACTCGATCGCGGAGATCACCGTCTCCATCGAGATCCCCTTGTCGGCGACGATCGCTCGCAGGGCTTCGATTTCGATGTTCATTCCACGATCCCTTCGGTCGACGCTACTGAGTGGAGTGCTCCCTGGTCTTCTGTCCCAGTGCCCGGTTCGGGACGACCCGGCACCACTCCTCCCGCCAATTCCAGTTCCGCCGCGCCGGGGGCGGAGAATTCCACCTGGACGACGGCCTCGGCGATATCCGCGAGGGGCACGGTGACGCGATGCGGTTTTCGTTTTCCGCCGAGTACCAGCGCCACCTCGGAATCGGTGGACGCGCCCACCCGCGCGTCGAATCTGTTCTCGTTCTCCGGGCCCGGCACACCCGGGCGCATGGTCACCCGCACCTTGCGGCCGCGGGCACGGCGCCAATGGCGGGGCGCGGTGAGCGGGCGGTCGACGCCGGGCGAGGTGACCTCCAGCAGATACGGGGTCTCACCGAAATCGCCGGCCGTGTCGAGCAGCTCGGAGATCTCCGAACTCAATTCCGCGACGGTGTCCAGGTCGAGGGCCTCGTCGCCGTCCACGGTCACCGTCACCCGCGCCTGACCGGTGGCCACGATCGACACGCCCTCGAGGTCGAATCCTCGGCGCTCGACGGGTCCAGCTACGAGCTGGCTCACCCTTTCCTCGGTCGGCATCGGCATGTGGAGCGGCTCCTGGTTCAGTTGTGTCGCGGTGGAGTTGTCGGTATAGGTCCTGGTCGAGCATGGTCAGCGCGCATCGGCGGCGAAATTCTCCGCCGCAGTTCCAGCGTAACGCGCTGCAAGAGTGTAAAGGACCAGCCAACCTTCTCGAGTTTCGCGCAGGTATCCGTGGCGTGCCGACCGCCCGGGGCGTGTCGGCGGCCCTCGGCAATTCGGTCGCGACAATGGCTGGCACGATGTAGGCGTGCCGAGCACCCACACCTCAGCGATGAACCCCCTTGCGTTGAACCGTCGTTCGATGTTGCGGATGGCGGGCGGCGGCGCTCTCGCCACGGCCGCACTCGGCGCCGCGGCCTGCGCCGAGGACGCGCCGCTGCAACCGGATGTGCTTGTGGCACAGGAACAATCGGCGCGGACCGACGCGGTGTGGGCACAGGCGGCGGTGACCGTGGCGCCCGAACGCACGGCCGCGCTGACGGTGATCGCCGCCCAGCGCACCGAGCACGCGGACGCGTTGCGCGCCGAGATCGACCGGGCGATCGGGGTGTACGGCGACGGCACCAAACCGAAGTCGGCCAGCCCGGCGGTGCCGCCGCCGCCCGCGCCCGTCCCGCCCCCGACCGTCGCGGCCCTGCGTGAGCAGCTCGCCCGCTCCCAGCGCTCGGCCGCCGACCTGGCGGTGAGCCAATCCGGTTATCGCGCCGGGCTACTGGCGTCCATCGGCGCCTGCTGCGCCACGCACACGGGGGTGCTGCTCGCATGAACCGTCCGGACCGGAGGCAGCGCAAGGTAACCGGAGCGTGCGGCTCGAGTGGTCGTGGTCGCACAGTGCGGCGCAACGTGAGCACGGAGGACGTGGCATGAGTGGTCAGGATCAGCAGGCGCTCACCGACGCGCTGAGTGCCGAGTACGCGGCGGTGTACGCCTACGGGGTGATCGCCGCCTATGCCGCGGCGGAGCGCAATCAGGTGGTCGCCGAATTCACCGCGGCCCATCGTGCGCGGCGCGACGCGACCGCGGACATCTTGAAGTCGCTCGGCGCGACCGTCCCGGCTCCCGCGGCGGCCTATCCGCCCCCGTTCCCCGTGAACGATCCGATCCCCGCCGCGAAGCTGGCGGTCACCGTGGAATCCGACACGGCAGTCGCCTGGCGATCGGTGGTGGAACGCGCCGGCTCCCCCGACATCCGCCGCACCGGCGCCGACGCCCTCACCGAATGCGCCCTCCGCCTCACCACCTGGCAGACCATCCTGGGCACGAACCCGCCCACGACAGCCTTCCCCGGCAAGCCCTAGGCGCGCGCCAAGGCCAGGACCGCGGGCACCGCGTCGGCGGCGGGGAACTCCGCGGCGGTTCCGGCGAAGCGGTCGCGGAGTTCGACCTTGCCGTCGGCCCAGCCGCGGCCGACGACCAGGACCAGGGGCATGCCGAGGAGTTCGGCATCCTTGAACTTCACGCCCGGGGAGGCGGTGCGGTCGTCGAGCAGGACTTCCAGGCCCGCGGCGTCGAGTTCGGCGGCGACCTGTTCGGCGCCCGCGCGAGCGCCCTCGTCCTTGTTGGCGATGACGACGTGCACCTGGAACGGCGCGACCTCGCGCGGCCAGCGCAGGCCCTTCTCGTCGTGCAGCTGTTCGGCGAGCACCGCGACCATGCGCGAGACGCCGATGCCGTAGGAGCCCATGACCAGGCGCACCGGCTTGCCGTTCTCACCGAGCACGTCGACCTCGAACGCGTCGGTGTACTTGTAGCCGAGCTGGAAGATATGGCCGATCTCGATGCCGCGCGCGGCGCGCAGCACGCCCTGCCCGTCCGGTGACGGATCGCCGTCGCGGACCTCGGCGGCCTCGATCGTGCCGTCGGGCGTGAAGTCGCGCCCGACGACCAGTCCCACCACGTGCCTGCCGGGAGCGTCGGCGCCGGTGATCCAGGACGTGCCGGACACCACTCGCGGATCGACCAGGTAACGAACCCCATTGGCGTGCAGCGCCTTCGGGCCGATATAACCCTTGACCAGGAACGGGTTCGCCGCGAAGTCCGCCTCGCCGAGCAGGTCCACCTCGGCGGGCTCGAGCGCCGCGCCCAGTCGCTTGTCGTCGACCTCGCGGTCGCCCGGGACACCGATACCGAGGATCTCGGTCTTGCCATCGGGGTGGCGCAGCTTCACCATCACGTTCTTGAGGGTGTCGGCGGCGGTCACCGGACGGCCCAGCCGCTCACCGATTCCCGCGGAGTTCGCCCACTCGACGAGTGTGGCGATGGTGGGTGTGCCCGGTGTGTCGTGTATTTCGGCCGCGGGCTGTCCCTCGATCGGGATCTCCGGCGGCGCGGGCGTGACCACGGCCTCGACATTGGCGGCGTACCCGGATTCGCGGCATACGACGTAGGTGTCCTCGCCGACCGCGCTGTCGGCCAGGAACTCCTCCGACGCGCTGCCGCCCATGGCGCCCGACGTCGCCGCGACGATCACATAGTCGACCCCGAGCCGCTCGAAGATGCGCCGATAGGCGTCGCGGTGCGCCTGATAGCTGGCCGCCAGCCCCGCCTCGTCCAGATCGAAGGAGTACGAGTCCTTCATGACGAACTCGCGCCCGCGCAGGATGCCGGCCCGCGGCCGCTCCTCGTCGCGGTACTTGGTCTGGATCTGGTAGAGGGTGACCGGCAGATCCTTGTACGAGTTGTACTCACCCTTCACGGTGAGCGCGAAGAGTTCCTCGTGGGTGGGGCCGAGCAGGTAGTCCGCCTGCTTGCGGTCCTGCAACCGGAACAGGCCGTCGCCGTACTCGGTCCACCGGTTGGTGGTCTCGTAGGGTTCGCGCGGCAGCAGCGCCGGCAGCGAGATCTCCTGGGCGCCGAGGGCGTTCATCTCCTCGCGCACCACGTTCTCGACCTTGCGCAGCACCTTCAGACCCAGCGGCAGCCAGGAGTAGACGCCCGGCGCGATGCGGCGGACGTACCCGGCGCGGACCAGCAGCTTGTGGCTGGGCACCTCGGCGTCGGCGGGATCGTCGCGCAGGGTGCGCAGGAACAGGTGGGAGAGGCGGGTGATCACGGGTGCACAGCGTAGCCGGTACCGTTTCCGCTCGTGCTGGTGATCCTGCCTCCCTCCGAAACCAAGTCCGACGGTGGCGCGCTCGGTCCGCTGGACCTCGACGCGCTGTCGTTGCCGCAGCTCACCGCGGTACGCGACAAGCTGGTCACCGAATTGGTGGAACTGTCGGCGGATCCCGGGGCGGCGCGCAAGGCGCTGGCGCTCGGCAAGGGCGCCGAAGCCGAGATCGCCCGCAATGCCGCCCTGCGCACCTCCGCCACCCACCCGGCGCTGGAGCGCTACACCGGCGTCCTCTACGACGCGCTCGACGCCCGGTCGTTCACCAAGGCACAGCGCGCGAAGGCCGAGGCGCGGCTGGCGATCGGGTCGGCGCTGTTCGGGGTGGTGCGCGCCACCGACCCGATTCCCGCGTATCGACTGTCGGGCGGCTCGAAATTGCCTGGGCTGCCCACACTCTCATCGCTGTGGAAGCCGGTGCTGGCCCCGGCGCTGCGCGCGGAGACCGCCGGGCAGCTGGTGGTGGACCTGCGCTCGGGCACCTATCAGCAGCTGGGCCGCATCCCCGGCGCGGTCACCGCGACCGTGCTCACCGAGCGCCCGGACGGCACCCGCACGGTGGTCAGCCATTTCAACAAGCATCACAAGGGTCTGCTGGCGCGGGCGCTGGTATGCGCGCGCGGCGAACCCGCCGATATCCGGGGCCTGGCCCGGGTCGCCGAGAAGGCGGGGCTGCGCGTCGAAATCGCGTCGTCCGCCGAACTTCTCGTACTCACCTGAGTTAATTCTCGGTGTCCTGCGATCGAATTCGAAAGAAACTGCGCAGGGCATGAATTCGAATGGCCCGAAAGCTATTGTCGCGCTTGGGAATGTCCGGATTCATCACGTAAGGTCGGTGCCGCGCGAACCGCGCATATTTCGCTGCGATGCCGAGGAGCTTGGCGTGGGTGTCCGTTCCGCCCCTGAAGACAAGGCCGCCCGTGAAGAAAAAGCGCTGCGCGAGCTGACGAATCGTCTGGTCGAAACCTACACCGGCAGCCATTCCCAGGAACGAGTGGAAAGTGCGGTGGGCGCGGCCAGAAGCCGGTTCGACGGGACCTCGGTGCGGGATTTCGTGCCGATTCTGGTGGAACGCATGGCTCGGCGCGATCTGGAGAACCCGCCCGAGGTCTCGGCGGAAACCGCTGCGGCCGCAGAGCTTTCACAGCCGGGCGAGTCGCCCGCCACGGAGAGCGGCCGGTCCGGCGTGCGAACTCTGCTGCCGCCGCCGTGGACCGGTCGGCGCCTGGCGCTGCCGGTCGGTGCGCTGGCGGTCGTGGTGGCCGTCGCGGCCGCGGTGGGGCTCGGCGGTTCGTCCACCGACGCTCCGGTCGCCGCCACCACGTCGCTGACGACGGTGAGTGGCGTGGTGGGTTCGGAGAAGGCGGCGTTCTTCACCGATCCGCATGTCGTCGATGTGCTGGCTCGCAACGGCCTACGGGTCGAGGTGGACCGAGCCGGGTCCCGTCAGATCGCCACCACGGTAAACCTCGGCAACTACGACTTCGCGTTCCCGTCGAGCGTGCCCGCGGCGGAACGCATTCTGCGCCAGCGCAATACGACCGCCCAATACACCCCCTTCTCCTCTCCGATGACGATCGCGACCTTCCGGCCGATCGCCGACCTGCTGACCCGCGCCGGGGTGGTGCGGCCCGGACCGGTGCCCACCTTCGACATGAACCGCTACCTGGACCTCACGCAGCGCGGCACGCAGTGGGATCAGTTGCCGGGCAATACCGAATACCCGGTGCGCAAGAGCCTGCTGATCTCCACCACCGACCCGCGCACCTCCAATTCGGCGGCGATGTACCTGGCCGCGGCGGCCTACGTCGCCAACGACAACTCGATCGTGCGCGGGCGCACCGCCGAGGAATTCGTGGTGTCCAAGGTGTCGCGGCTGTTCACGCGGCAGGGCTTCACCGACAGCTCCAGCGAGGGCCCGTTCGGCGAATACCTTTCGGGGGGAATGGGTCCCACACCGATGGTGTGGAGTTACGAGGCGCAGTACGTGGAGGCGGGAGTACAGGGCCGCCTGCAGCCGGATATGACACTGCTGTATCCGTCGCCCACGGTACTGTCCCGGCACACCCTGGTCCCGCTGACGTCCGACGGTGACCGCATCGGCCGCCTGCTGTCGACCGATCCCGAGTTGCAGCGCCTGGCCGCCGAGCACGGATTCCGGCCCAACGACGGCGCACAGTTCGCGAAAGTCGTTGCCGACCATCAGGTTCCGGTGGCGGACAATGTGGTCGACGTGGTGGACACCCCCGCCTACGACACCCTCGAGCATCTGCTCGACGGCATCGCGGAGTCCTACAACTGACCGCGGTTCAGGTGACTCGGCAGCACGCACACCGCGTCCAGGCCGAACACGTGGTTGAGGCGGCCGAAACCGAGCCACGAGCCCAGGCACATGGTGAGTTCGACGGCCTCGCGCTGGGTGTAGTGGGACAGCATGCGCGACCAGAACTCGTCGTCGAGGTTGTGGTGGTCGAGGGCGTAGCGTTCGGCGTACTCGGCGGCGAGTCTGGTGCGTTCGTCGAACAGATCTGTTGTGCGCCAGTCGGTGACGGCGTCGGCGAACTCCGGTTCGACCCGCACGCCGTCGCGCTCGGTACGCCAGTCCTGGCAGAACAGGCAGCCGTTGAGCTGGGCGATGCGCAGCCGGGCGGCCTCGAACTCGCGCAGTCCCAGCGTGCTGTGCGAATAGACGGCCAGCGCGAATTGCGAAGCAGCCGGGCCGATTCCGGGCACCAGCTCGCCCCACACGTATTCGATGGGGTCGCGGCCCTCGGGCACGTCGATGATCACGGGTGTCTCCTTCCGAGCAGCCCCGCCGCCGGGCGCAGCGGCACGTCGAGCGCGTCGTACAGTCCGGGTTCGGCGGCGGCGAGCCAGTCGATCGCGCCGACCAGGCGGCCGACGGCGGTGGCATTGCCGCCTGCCGAGCGGTTGCCGTCCTCGTCGGTGGCCTCGACGGTCACCTCGATGCGCGGACGGCCCGCCACGATCACCCGGTGGGCGCCGTCGCCGCTCGGGGGTGTGGGCCAGTCCGGCGCGCAGGCCGGGTGGATGCGGGTGACGTGCTCGATGATCAGGCGCGGTGCGCCGCCGACGAGGCCCTGCACCTCGAACCGCACCGCGCCCTGGGTGCCCGCCTCGAACGCGCCCATGCGCTCGGTGTGCACGGTCGACTCCAGCGGACGGCGGTCCAGGGTCTCGCGGATCTCGTCGAGTTCGGCGCCCAGCGCGCGGGCGAGCAGGCGAATCTGCCCGCCCCACACCATGGTCGGCACGCCCGGCGCCAGCATCGGGGGCTGGTAGTCCATGGGCTGGCCCATGCCGACCAGATAGCGGACCGAGTCGGGCTGGTCGTAGGTGGTGTAGTCGAAGATCTCCTGGCAGCGAATCGTCTCGACCTCACTGCCCAGGCCCGCGACCAGCAGCGGCAGCACATCATTGCCCCAGCCCGGGTCGACGCCGGAGACGAACAGCGAGCCGCCGCCGTCCGCGATGGCGGCCAGCACCTGCTCACGTGCTTCCGGCGGGGCGCTGCGGTGGTCGTAGAACGCGTACAGCGCGGGGGTCACAACCACGGCGCCCGCGCGAATGGCCCGGACGATGTCGGCGAGGGCGTCGTCGGGACGGATATCGCCGGAGGCGGCGTAGACCACCGCGCCCGGCCGCGTCGCCAGCGCCGCATCGATGTCGAGGGTGGCCGCGATGCCCAGCGGGCGGTCGAGGCCCGCGAGGTCACCGGCGTCGCGCCCGGCCTTGTCGGGGTTGTGGACGAGCACACCGCACAGCTCGAGGGCCGGATGGGCGGTCACCGCCCGCACGGCGGCACGGCCGACATTGCCCGTGCCCCAGACGATCGTGGGGATCATCGAGCGAGCGTAGCAAGCGCTTGGTCGGGGCGTCCCGGAGTTGGCGTGCCCGATTTCCGCTGCCCCGTGTTTCGCCGGGGCTTCACGTTCCGTCGGTGTGGGTGACCAGATCGCGGATGAGGAGGGCGGCGTGGAGGGAGGTGCGCGCCTCGCCGTCGTCCAGGTCGACACCGAGGATGCGTTCTATGCGGGCGAGGCGGTCGTAGAGGGTGGGGCGGCTGATGTTCGTGCGGCGGGCCAGTTCGGTCTTGTTGCCTGCCAGGTCGAGGAATTGCCGTAGGAGCGGGGTGAGGTCGCCGCGGTGGCGGAGGTCGTGCCGGAGCAGGGCGCCGAGTTCGGTCTCGGCGAAGTTCTGCACGCCGGGTTCGTGGCGGAGCAGCGACAGCAGTCCGCGCAGCCGGACGTCGCCGGCCCGGTAGAACGCCCGCGGCACGGCCGGGCGCAGCGACAGCGCCACCTCGGCGACGTGTCCGGCGTGGGCCAGTTCGCGGGCGGCGTCCAGGAGCGACTCGGAGCCCGCGCCGACTCCGGCGGCCACGCGCCGCACACCCTCGACCCGGCGAACCTCCGCGGTCACCGCGGTGCACACTTCCGCCAGGCGCGCGTCGAGGTCGGCGGTACGGCCGACGGCCAGCACGAGCGTCACCTGCTGGTCGTCGGCGGTCGCCAGCGCGGTCGCCTTGGTGAGACCCAGCCCGTGCCCGACCGCTTCCAGCAGCGCGGCGCCGCGCCGCTGCCGCGCGACGGGGTCCGATTCGGCAAGCGCCGCACTGCGGATGGCGACCGGAACGTAGCGGGCGCGACGGGCCAGCCCGAGCGCCGCGGCGCGTGCCACCGCCTCGCGTTCGTCACCGAGCCGGCCGCTGACCATGTCCTCGAGGAGTCCGGTCTGCGCCTGCCGATGCAGTCCGAAGCGGTCCCGCTCGATCATCCGATGCAGGGCGAGGGTCTGCGCGGCGCGCTCGAGGACCAGGCGGGCCCGCGTGGGCGAGGTGTGCCGGGAGTGCAGGATGAGCCGGCCCCAGCGCTGCGTGTGCGGACCGACAGGAACGACGGTCCAGTCCTCGGCGAGCAGGCGAGAGGTGGTCTCCCAGTCATCGAGCAGTGCCGCGGTGGTGCCGTGCCGGGCGCTCGAGGCCAGTACCCGATGCGCCAGATCCTCCAGGACCACCGAGGCATCCAGCAGGTCGGCGGCGGTATTCACGATCTCCGCGAGCGATGCGCGGCGCACGCTCAGCGCGGTGAAGGTCTCGTGCACCGAATGCGCGAACTCCAGCTCGGCGTACTGGTCGGCCACGATCACCCGGTGCACCGCCTCGGTGACCTCGACGAAGCGGGTGACCCGATGCAGCGCGATCACCGGCAGCTCCAGCCGGTCGGCGGTGGCGGCGACCGGCGGCGCCAGTTCCCCGACCGTGCCGCCGAGTTCTACGACTAGCCCCGAGACTCCCGCTGCCGCAAGCGATTCCAAGTACGCCACAGCGGAATCCGCACCCTCGGCCAGCGGCTGCCCGGTGGTGAGCACCAGCTCCCGCCCGGCCAGCAGCCCCGCCACCTCCGCCAGCTCACTCACATGCACCCACCGCACCGGGCGATGCAGCGCGGTACGCCCACCGATCACCTCCGGCCGACCGGCACGCACCACCGGCATGTCGAGGATGTCAGCGACGGTCGGAAGCACCGACGAATCGTAAATCATTCGACCGAGGATCCGACATATCGCCGGATGCCAGACCGCCATGCGGAAGGGAGAGTAATGCCAGGGACAACGGCGTCCCCGCACTGCCCATGGGCCGAACAACACCCGCACCAGGCACGAGCAAGCGGCAACCACGCCCGGCCGACACACCACGCGGCGCTGCAAGCGCCTTTGCAGGGAAGGCGATCGCCACGAACGCGTCGCGGCCTGCCCGCCGTGGCCGTACGGTGCGAGGGCACGACGATGTCGGTCACGGAGCGAGAATCCGGCGGCCGGAGACGGAACTCGAGGAGCGTCATGCAAACCATCGCCCACTGGATCGACGGCAAGCCGTTCGACGGCACGAGCCCGGCGACCGCGCCGGTGACCAACCCGGCCACCGGTGTCGTCACCGGGCGGGTCGCCCTCGCCGATGCCGCCGACGTGCGGGTGGCGGTAGCGGCCGCGGCGGCAGCGTTTCCGGGCTGGCGGGACACCTCGCTGACCCGGCGCACGCAGATCCTGTTCCGGTTCCGCGAGCTGCTCAACGAGCGCCGCGAGGAACTGGCCGCGCTGATCACCGCCGAGCACGGCAAGGTCACCTCGGACGCGCTCGGGGAGGTCACGCGGGGACTCGAGGTGGTCGAGTTCGCCTGTGGCATACCGCATCTGCTCAAGGGTGGCTTCACCGAGAACGCCTCCACCAAGGTGGACATCTTCTCGATCCGGCAGCCACTGGGCCCGGTGGCGGTCATCTCCCCGTTCAATTTCCCCGCGATGGTGCCGATGTGGTTCTTCCCGGTCGCGATCGCGGCGGGGAACACGGTGGTGCTCAAGCCGAGCGAGAAGGATCCGTCGGCGTCACTGTGGCTGGCGCGGCTGTGGACCGAGGCCGGGCTGCCGGACGGGGTGTTCAACGTGGTGCAGGGCGCCAAGGCCGCCGTCGACGGGCTGCTGGACGACCCGGATATCAAGGCGGTGTCGTTCGTCGGCTCCACCCCGATCGCCCGGTACGTGTACGAGCGCGGCACCGCCGCCGGTAAGCGGGTACAGGCCCTGGGCGGAGCCAAGAACCACATGGTCGTGCTGCCGGACGCGGACCTGGATCTCGCCGCGGACGCCGCCGTCAACGCCGGCTTCGGCTCGGCGGGCGAGCGCTGCATGGCGATCAGCGTGGTGGTGGCGGTGGGCGAGGTCGCCGACGCCCTGGTGTCCCGAATCACCGAGCGCGCCAGCACTATCCGCACCGGTGACGGCACGCGCGGCACCGACATGGGTCCGCTGGTGACCCGCGAACACCGCGACCGGGTCGCCGGATACGTGGCGAAGGGCGAGGCCGAGGGCGCGCGCGTGGTGCTCGACGGGCGCGGCGTCGAGCCGGACGGCGCGGCCGACGGATTCTGGCTCGGCCCGACGATTCTCGACCACGTGCGTCCCGAGATGAGCGTGTACACCGACGAGATCTTCGGCCCGGTGCTGTCGGTGGTGCGGGCCACCAGCTACGAGGAGGCGCTGGCGCTGATCAACGCCAATCCCTACGGCAACGGCACCGCCATCTTCACCAACGACGGCGGCGCGGCGCGGCGCTTCCACACCGAGGTGGAGGTGGGCATGGTCGGCATCAATGTGCCGATCCCGGTTCCGATGGCCTACTACAGTTTCGGCGGGTGGAAGTCGTCGCTGTTCGGCGACTCGCACGCGCACGGCATCGACGGCGTGCACTTCTACACCCGGACCAAGGCGGTCACCACCCGCTGGCTCGACCCCAGCCACGGCGGGCTGAATCTCGGTTTCCCCCAGAACGATTGACGGAGGCACGGCATGACACTGCCCAACGGCCTGAGCCTCGACGCCGCCCGCGCCGAGGCGGACCGCGCCTACGAGCTGGACCGCCGCCACGTGTTCCACTCGTGGTCGGCGCAGCGGACGCTGTCGCCGCTCACGATCACCGCCGCGCAGGGCAGCTACGTGTGGGACGGCGACGGCACCCGGCTGCTGGACTTCTCCTCGCAGATGGTGAACACCAACATCGGCCACCAGCACCCGAAAGTCGTTGCGGCCGTGCAGGAACAGGCCGCCAAGCTGTGCACGATCGCACCGCACCACGCCAACGCCGCCCGGTCCGAGGCCGCCCGGCTGATCGCCGAGCGCACACCCGGCGAGCTGGACCGCGTCTTGTTCACCAATGGCGGCGCCGACGCGATCGAGCATGCCGTGCGGATGGCGCGTCTGCACACCGGGCGCCCGAAGGTGTTGTCGCGCTACCGTTCCTACCACGGCGGCACCGAGACCGCGGTCAATCTCACCGGTGATCCGCGGCGCTGGCCCAACGATCGCGGCAGCAGCGGCGTGGTGCACTTCTTCGGGCCGTTCCTGTACCGGTCGCAGTTCTACGCCCGCGACGAGGCCGAGGAATCGCAGCGGGCGCTGGCCCATCTCGGGCAGACCATCGCCATGGAGGGACCGGACACCATCGCGGCCGTCGTGCTCGAATCGGTGCCGGGCACAGCGGGAATCATGGTGCCGCCGCCCGGTTACCTGGCCGGCGTGCGCGAGTTGTGCGATCGGCACGGGATCGTCTTCATCGCCGACGAGGTGATGTCCGGGTTCGGTCGCACCGGGCGGTGGTTCGCCCTCGACCACTTCGGCGTCGTCCCCGACCTGATGACCTTCGCCAAGGGCGTGAACTCCGGGTACGTGCCGCTGGGCGGGGTGGCGCTGAGCCCGCGGATCGCCGCCACCTTCGACGACCGGGTCTATCCGGGCGGGCTGACCTACTCCGGGCATCCGCTGGCGACGGCCGCCGCGGTCGCGACCATCACCGCCATGGCCGAGGAGGGCATCGTAGACAACGCCGCCCGGATCGGGGAACGCGTGCTCGGTCCGGGTCTGCGCGATCTCGCCGAACGCCATCCGAGCATCGGCGAGGTACGCGGACTGGGCGTGTTCTGGGCTGTGGAACTGGTGCGCGACCGCGGAACTCGCGAGCCGCTGGCCCCTTACGGCGGCACCAGCCCGGCCATGGCCGAGGTCGTGGCGGCCTGCCGCGCGGCCGGACTACTGCTGTTCGTCAACTTCAACCGGCTGCACGTGGTCCCGCCGTGCACGATCAGCGAGGCGGAGGCGAAGGAGGGCCTGTCGATTCTCGACGGTGCCCTGGCGCTGGCCGATCAGCACGTCGGCGGGTGAGCCAGGAGCGGAGGCTGCCACGCGACGCCGGAAGCGGGGGATGGGGGTTCGGCGAACCGAGTACCTTTTTGCCTATGCCCCTCCAGCCCGAACGGTGGACCCCGCCACCGGCGACGCCGCGTGCCCGTGAAACCCACAGCGTCCCACCGATGCCCGCGCTGCGAGTGCTGCCGCTACCGGGCTCCGGGCCGGAGGACGTCGTGCTGGCCTCGGACGGCCGGGTGCTCACCGGTATCGGCGACGGCGCGATCCTGGCCGTCGACCCGACGGACGGCACGGTCGAGCAGATCGCCCACACGGGCGGACGCCCACTCGGCCTGCACGCCGGAGCGGACGGCACGCTGCTGATCTGCGACTCCGAACGCGGGCTGCTGCGGCTGGACAAACCCCACGGGCAGCTCGAGGTACTCGTCGACGAGGTGGACGGGCAGCCGCTCGCCTTCGCCAGCAATGTCGTCGCGGCCGACGACGGCACGATCTACTTCTCCGCGTCGACCCGGCGCTACTCTCTCGACAACTACACGGGCGACTTCTTCGAGCACTCCGGAACCGGTCGGCTGCTGCGGCGCACCCCCGACGGGCAGGTCGAAACCCTGCTCGACGGACTGCAATTCGCCAACGGCGTGGTGCTGGCCCCCGACGGTTCCTGCGTTCTGGTCGCCGAGACGGCCGCCTACCGGGTGACCCGCTACCGGCTGACCGGTGAGCAGGCGGGCACCACCGACGAGTTGGTCCAGAACCTGCCCGGTTTCCCCGACAACATGGGCCTCGGCAGCGACGGGCTGGTCTGGGTCACGCTGGTGTCGCCGCGAAATCCGTTGCTGGACAAGTTGCTTCCGCTCCCCGGGTTCCTCCGAAAGGCGGTATGGGCGATCCCGGCGGGACTACAGCCGAAACCCGCCCGCACGGCCTGGGTGCAGGCCTTCGACTTCACCGGCGCCCTGGTGCACGACCTGCAACGCGCGGGCGACGAGTACGCGATGGTCACCGGCGTCGCCGAACGCGACGGCACGCTGTACCTGGGGAGTTTGACGGAACCGGCGATCGCGGTTACCGAGGTGCCCGCGTAATCCGCTACGTCCCGGACTGCTGCGCTTCCTCTTGCGCGTGCTGTGCCTGGGCGAGCTGCTGCGGCGTGTAGCGCAGGGTCAGCGCGATCACGCCGACCAGCGCCGCGCCGATGCCGCACACGAGCAGCACCAGGGTGTAACCGCTGCTCAGCGCGGAAATCTCGGCGTCGGTCATATTCGCGGCCCGGCCGGTCCGGCCGCCCAGCGACAACGAGCGCGAGGCGGCGATCGGGCTCAGAATGCCGATGGCGAGCGGCGTGCCCAGGTTGAAGATCATCTGCCCGATGGCCGACAGCGGGCCCACCTCCGACGTGGGCACGCCCACCAGCAGGCACAGCGGCGCCACGACGATCACGACACCGACACCGAATCCCGCGCCCAGCAACAGGATCAGCAAGGTCGGCGCGTACTCCACCCCGCCGTCCAGGGTCGAACCGTAGACACCGGCCGCCGCCAGCACGATCGCCGACGTCAGCAGCAGCCAGCGCGGCCGGACGGCCATGGCCGCCTTGGAAGCGACCGCCGTGCCCACGCCCGCGCCGAGCGTGAACGGGATCGACGCCAGACCCGCGACCAGCGGGCTGTATCCGATGACGTTCTGCAGGAACTGCGCGACGAAGTAGGTCATCCCGGCCAGCACGCCCGAGCCGAGCAGCAGCGCCAGGAAGGTGGCCGCGCGATCACGGT
The DNA here is from genome assembly GCF_029868745.1 of Nocardia wallacei. Lineage (GTDB taxonomy): Bacteria > Actinomycetota > Actinomycetes > Mycobacteriales > Mycobacteriaceae > Nocardia > Nocardia wallacei_B. Next base: position 16,595 of record NZ_JARWOP010000212.1, read on the forward strand.
CGCGGAACAGCGACAGCGGCAGCACCGGATTCTCCGCGGTCCGCTCGACGAAGACGAACGCCACCAGCAGCCCCACGCCGCCGAGCAGGGACCCGAGGATCACCGGGCTGCCCCAGCCCAGCGCGGGGCCCTCGGTGGCGCCGAACACGACCGCGACGCACGCCGCGGTGCCCAGCACCGATCCCGGAACATCCAGTGCCAGACGCTGATGCGTCGTATCCCGCAGCACGAACAGCGCGCCGACCACGATGAGCACGCCGATCGGGACATTGATCAGGAACACCAGCCGCCAATCCAGCTGGGTCAGCGCGCCGCCGATCACCAGACCGCCGACCGATCCGATCGCCTGCATCGACCCGAAGATCGCGATGGCCTGGTTGCGCACCGGGCCGGGCGCGTACGTGCTGACGACCAATGCCATGGCCGAGGGCGCGGCGATGGCGCCGCCGAGACCCTGCACCGCGCGGGACACGATCAGCATGACCTCGTCCTGCGCCAGCCCGCACGCCAGCGAGGCCAGCGTGAAGATCACGACGCCGATCACCAGGACACGTTTGCGGCCGAACAGATCACCGAGCCGACCGCCGAGCAGCATCAGGCCCGCGAAGGTCAAGCCGTAGGCGGTCACCGTCCAGGCGCTGCCGCCGCTCGACAGGCCCATCTGCTCCTGGAGTCGCGGCAGCGCCAGAATGACGATGGTGCCGTCGAGGATCACCATCAGGTTCAGACCGCTGAGTACCAGAATCGGCAACCCGAAGGCCCGCGTCGTCACCGGATATCTCGTCGTCGAGGCGGGGTTATCGAGCACAGTGAGTCACTGTAACGGATACTCGACGCCCCAACCCCGCCCGTGCACGCCCTTGCCGCGCGCACCCCTACTGACCAGTAGGACCTCACGACGAGGCCGCGACCGCATCCGGAACACCGGCCGTGAAGCCCGCCGTCGGGCCGATCACGATGATGGCCGGTGGGCGAATGCCTTCGGCGCGAACCCGTTCGGCGGCGGTGGCGAGGTCGGCGCGCAGGACGCGCTGCGTGCGCAGGCTGCCCTCCTGCACGACGGTGACCGGGGTGTCGGCGGGACGGCCGCCCGCCAGCAGCGCGTCGGCGAACTGCTCGATGCGCTCCACCGCCATCAGCAGCACCAGGGTGCCGCGCAACCGGGCCAGCGCGGGCCAATCGACCAGCGAATCCGGATGATCCGGGGCGATGTGCCCGCTGACCACCACGAATTCGTGGGTGACGCCGCGGTGGGTCACCGGGATACCGGCCAATGCCGGTACGGAGATCGCGCTGGTGACGCCGGGAACCACGGTGACCGGCACCCCGGCCGCCACGCAGGCTTCCAATTCCTCGTAGCCGCGGCCGAACACATACGGGTCGCCGCCCTTGAGCCGCACCACGAACTTGCCGGACTTGGCGCCCTCGACGAGGGTGGTGTTGATGGCCTCCTGGGCCATCGCGCGGCCGTACGGGATCTTCGCGGCGTCGACCACCTCGACGTCGGGGCCGAGTTCGGCGAGCAGTTCCGGGGGCGCGAGCCGGTCGGCCACAACGAGATTCGCCTGCGCCAGCAGCCGCCGCCCGCGCACCGTGATCAGATCCGGATCACCCGGGCCGCCGCCGATCAGCGCGACGCCGGGCGTCGGCGGCGCGGCGGCGGCGGGTTCGACGCCGGGCAGCAACCGCGCCCGCCGGGCCCGCCCCCCCGCGGGCGGCCCGCGCTTCGGGCCGCCCGCCCCCGCCCCCCGCGG